>NZ_JBEZKZ010000068.1:0-41431 GCF_040651895.1 Streptomyces sp. NPDC048352 | reverse complement strand
GGCCGTGGAACGCGGGACGGACCTTGCCCAGGAGCGGGGCCTCGAAGTCGGACCACCGGAAGTCGCCGCCCGAGGCAGACCCGGCCGGCGGCCTCCGGGGCCGCGCCGCCCGCCGGGGCCTGATACCTCGGCACGGGGGCCCCATACACGAGGCGGAAGCCCTCGGGGTTCGCCAGGGCCCAGTCGCGCAGGGCGTGCGCCCAGGCCCGGATGCGGCCGGCGGGATCGTCGGCGGGGGCCGCCGCCCAGGCGGCGTCCACGGCGTCCGCCTGCGGACACCGTGCGGCGGTCCGTCGCCGACCCCACCGTGTACGCCACCGCCGCGCGGGCGCTGCTCGCCGGCAGCCTGGAGGTCGAGCCCGGTCTCGTGATGGCGGACTCCGACGAGCACCTGTTCGGCACCCTGGATCCGCTCGGGCTGCCGAGGGATTACGCGGCCGCCGTGCGCGGCGCCCGGGACGCCCTGAACGTCCTGCGCACCTCGAACCCGCTCTGGACCTACTTCAGCCCCGCGATGGACATCGCCCCCGGAGAGCGCACCGGCCGCTTCCGGACCGGCGCCTCGTCGACGAGGCGGAGCTGCCCCGCTTCGTCCAGCGCCGCTTCACGGTCGGCTACGGAGGACCAGGCGGTCAGCCCGCCTCCTGCCGGGGGTCCCCGAGGCGGCCGGTCACCGTCAGGTTGCCGTCCGGGGTGCGCCGTGCCCGGTAGCCGGTGCGGAAGTAGCCGTCGGCGGTGAAGGAGCGCGCGTTGTCCTCGGGCGCGCGGTAGTAGCCCCGGACGGTGTGCGGACCGCGGGCGAGGAGTTCGCCGGACTCCCCGGCGGGCACGTCCCGGCCGTCGGCTCCGACGATGCGGATCTCGTCGTCGGGCGACAGCGGGCGGCCCTGCGTGGTGAGCACGGTCTCGTCCGGATCGGCGGGCCGGGTCAGGGTGAGCAGTCCCTCGGGCATGCCGAAGACCCGCTGCACGCGGTCGCCCCAGGCGGCGCGCATCCGCTCGGCGGTCGCCCGGTCCAGGGACGCGCCGCAGAGCTGGACGAGACGCAGACTGCCCGCGTCGGCCCGGTCCGTGGCACGTGCGTCGAGCCAGAGCTCGGCGGCAGCGGGTGTCAGCGACGTCACGGTGACCCGCTCCCGCTCGATCAGCGGCAGGCATGCGGAAGGGTCCGGGCCGTCGGCCAGGACGACGGTGCCGCCGACGGAGAGGGTCCCGATGATCCCGGGGCAGCCGAGGGCGAAGTCGGAGCCGGCGGGCAGCGCGGCCAGGTACACGTCGTCCTCGGTGAGCGACACCAGCTCGGCGGTGGCCCGCACCTGGCAGGCGTAGTCGTCGTGGGTGCGCGGGACGAGCCCCGGCCCCTCGGTCGCACCGCCGGAGAGCAGGAAGAAGGCCACCTGGCCGGAGCTCGGCGCCGGCCCCGGCTCGGGCGCGGCGTCGATGGAACCCAGCGGCGCGTACTGGCAGTTCGACGGGTCGGTCGTCATACCGCCGTACGGGGAGGAGGTGCCTGGCGCCTCGAAGGTGAACACCCGCCGCAGGAAGGGCCATCGGGCCGCGATGTCCGCGGCCAGCGCCGTGTGGTCGAAGCCCCCGTACACCGCGGGAGCGACGTAGCCGACGGCCTGGGTCACCCGTACGAGCTCCGGCACCTCGGACGCGGGGTGCGTGATCGGGCAGAACACGGGTACCACCCCGGCGCGCATCAGCGCGAACGAGGTGATCACGAACTCGGGGACGTTCGGCAACTGGACGACGGCCCGCATCCCGGGCCGCAGGCCGCGCAGCCGGAATCCGGCGGCCATACGGTCCACGCGCCGGTTCAGCTGCGCGTACGTGATCCGGGTGCCGCCGTGGACGAGCGCGGTCCGCGGCCCGTACTGCAGGGCCCAGCCGCGCAGCAGGTTGTCCAGGGTGTAGCCGCTCCAGTGCCCGGCCGCCCAGTAGCGGTCGACGAAGGCCTCGGGCCAGGGCGTGCAGCCGTCGAGCATCGATGCCATGCGGTTCCTTCCGTGCCGGCTCCCGGGCCGGAAGCCGTGCGGGTCGTGGTGCGCGGTGACGGCCCTGACCTCGGCATTCCATTCCGTCAGCACACCTGTGCGCAATGCGCTTTCCCCACCACCGGACCTGCGGGCCCTCGGCGGAAGATCCAATGCGCGCCACCGGCCGGCAGCACCCGCAGGCCCGGGACCTACGGGTCGCCCGGCCCCTCGCCCGGCCCCTCGTCCGGCAGCCGGGCGGACCGGCGTACCGGGTCCGCCGCCACCCGGCGTACCAGCTCGTCATGGACCAGGCGGCCGGCGAGCGCGCCGGCGAACACCACCACGCCGACGCCCAGCAGCCAGGACTGGATCACCAGCACCGTCCCGAACGGGCCGTACGAGACGGCACTGGAGGCGATCAGCGGTGAGAAGACGAACCGGGAGAAGACCCGCAGCCCGAGCAGGCCCACCATGGTGGCCAGCGCTCCCGGGAGCAGCGCGGGCCAGGAGACCCGGCGGGCAAGCAGCAGCCGCTGCGACCACCAGAAGAACAGCGTGCCGGTCATGAACGTGACGAAGCCGCGCACCGGGGAGTCGTGCCACGGAGGCGAGAACGCCCACAGGTACAGGACCCCGATCAGCGCGCCGAGCCACAGGACGTGCCGCCACTTGGCGGACCAGCGGGCCGGGCCCAGGTCCCAGATCCTCTCGTACCCGCTCTGCAGCACGGTGCCGAAGGACAGGCCGAACACCGCGAGCAGCGCCAGGCCGAACGCCGTCGTGGTGCGCCACGCCTGGCCGGGCAGGGCGAAGAGCCGCTCGATCTCCAGCCGGGCGCTCGCCGAGACGCCCAGCCCGTCCCCCAGCCACTGGGCGAACCCCTGCCCGCCGACGGCACCCGCCGCGGACACCACGACCAGCAGCGGCACCAGCGTCAGGAACCCGAGGGCCGCGAAGCCGAGCGAGCGCTGCCACAGGTCCAGTCCGCGAACACGGGCCCAGAGGCCGCCGGCCCGCGCCCGGCGGTACGCGCTCGCCATCCGCCCGGCGACCGACAGCCGCCGGGGCTCCCGGGGCCGGGTCATCCCGCCGGGGCGCATTCGCTCGCCGGGCGGGACCGGGCCGCGGGGAGTGGTGTGAGGCGCATGGCCGCTCCAGCCGCTGTTCCTCCCACCGTAGGACGTCCCGGACGGGGACTCCACCGCCGCGCGCCCCGGCGGGGGTCAGGCCCTGCGCTTCCAGGCGGAGACCGCGAGCGAGAGGACGCCGGTCACCAGCAGGCTCCCGACCGTGACCATGCCCACGCCGATCACGTAGAGCCCGCTCCCGTCGTCCGACCAGTCCAGCAGGGAGGCCGCGCCCAGCCCGGCGCTGGTGCCGAGCACCGCGGCCACGACGTACTGCCGCGAAGCCGCCCAGTACACCGGTGCCAGCAGGGTCAGCCCGAGCCCGATCACCTGCCATGCCTGGTAGGGGCCGGTCGTGGACCCGTCGGGCTGCACGTCACGGTGCTGGTCCCAGCCCAGCCAGGCGGCCCAGGCGCCCATCGCCACCGCGGCCAGCACCAGGGTCGCCGTCAGTTCGGACACGGGTCTGTGCGTTCCGTTGCTCATGGCCCCAGTGTTCCGTCCCGCCCGGCCGCCCCGGCAGAGCGCCGGTACTCAGTTCCACCCGAGTAGGAACGCCCCTTCCGGCCCGGCCGCGCCCGGTCCGGCTCAGGCGATCCTGCGGGCGCCCGCCGAGGGTACGGCCTCCAGCACGGCCGGGGCGGCGAAGTCGGCCGCCGCGAACGCCCTCGTCACGGCCCGGGCCACGGACGCCGCCTGGCCGGCCGGGACCAGGGCGATCACGGAGCCGCCGAATCCGCCGCCGGTCATCCGGGCGCCCAGGGCGCCCGCGGCGACGGCGGCGTCCACCGCGAGGTCGGTCTCCGGGCAGGAGACCCGGTAGTCGTCCCGGAGCGAGGCGTGCCCCGCGGTCAGCAGCGCACCCAGCGCCTCCGGCTCGCCGGCCGTCAGGCGGCCGACGGCCCGGCCGACCCGGGCGTTCTCGGTGACCACGTGCCGCACCAGCGGTACCAGTCCGGCGGGCAGCTCGGCCAGGGCGCCGGGCAGCTCCCCCTCGGAGAGGTCCCGCAGGGCCGGCAGACCCAGCAGCCGCGCCGCCCGCTCGCACCCGTCCCGCAGGGAGGCGTAGGCCCCGTCCCCGAGGTCGTGCGCGACCCCGGTGTCGAGGACCAGCAGCGACAGGCCGTGCCCGGTGAGGTCGAAGGGGACCTGGCGGACCTCCAGGCTGCGGCTGTCGAGGTGCAGGGCGCTGCCCTCCGCGCAGCACAGCGAGGCCATCTGGTCCATCACCCCGCAGGGCACGCCCGCGAAGGCGTTCTCCGCGTACTGCGCCACCCGCGCCAGCTCAGGGCCGGACAGCCGCAGCCCGTACAGCCCGTCGTACGCGAGGGCCACCGCGCACTCCAGCGCGGCGGAGGAGGACAGCCCGGCGCCGGCGGGCACCGAGCTGTCCAGGTGCAGGTCGGCGCCGCCGACGGCCAGGCCCCGCTCGCGCAGCGCCCAGACCACCCCGGCGGGGTAGCGGGTCCAGCCGCCGGCCCCGCCGGGGGCGAGGTCCGCCACGGCCAGCTCGGTGACCCGGCCGTCGCCCTGGGCGCTGTGCAGCCGCAGCAGGCCGTCGTCCCGGCGGCGGGCGGCGAGGACGGTGGTCTGCGGCAGGGCCATCGGCAGGGCGAAGCCGTCGTTGTAGTCGGTGTGTTCACCGATCAGGTTGACCCGGCCCGGAGCGGCCCACACCCCGGCCGGGGCACGGCCGTGGATCCGCCGGAAGTCCTCGCACACGGCGTTCAGCACGGCGTCGGCCGTCACCGGGCCTCCCGCAGGCGCCGGGCCGCCGTCTCCGGGGCCACGTCGTTCATGAAGGCGTCCATGCCGGCCTCGGTCCCGGCCGTGTACTTGAGCTTGTCGGCGGTCCGCCGGACCGTGAACAGCTCCAGGTGGAGCGCGAGTTCCCCGCCGCCGGTCAGCGGTGCCTGGTGCCAGGCGGAGATGTAGGGGGTGGGCGCGGACAGCCCGAAGAGCCGGTCGAAACGGCGCAGCAGGTCGAGGTACAGCCCGGGGAACTCGGCGCGTTCCGCCTCGGTGAGCCGCGTCAGGTCCGGGACCCTGCGGTGCGGGTGGAGGTGGACCTCGTACGGCCAGCGCGCGGCGTACGGGACGAAGGCCGTCCAGTGCTCCCCGGCGAGGACCACGCGTTCGGTGGCCGCGCGGGCCTCGGCGAGCAGGTCCTCGAAGAGGTTGCGGCCGGTCGAGGCGCGGTGGGCGGCCGCGGCGGCAAGGTGCTTGGCGGTGCGCGGGGTGGGGTGGGAGAAGGCGTAGACCTGGCCGTGCGGGTGGGGGAGGGTGACGCCGATCTCGGCGCCCCGGTTCTCGAAGCAGTACACCTGCCGGACGCCCGGGCGGGCGGAGAGTTCGGCGGTCCGGTCGGTCCAGGTGTCCAGCACCAGCCGGGCCCGCTCGGGGCCGAGGTCGGCGAAGCCGGCGTCGTGGTCGGGGGTGAAGCACACCACCTCGCAGCGGCCGCAGTCGCCGGAGAGGGAGGGGAAACGGTTCTCGAACACGGCCACCTCGTAGTCGGCGGCCGGGATTTCGCTCAGCCGCCCGTCCCGGGACGGACAGAGCGGGCACGCGTCGGCGGGCGGGTGGTAGGTGCGGGACTGCCGGTGCGCGGCGATGGTGACCCAGTCGCCGGTGGCGGGATCCCGGCGCAGCTCGGGGGTGCTCTCGACGCGCTCCAGCGGCCGCTGGTCCTTCGCCGCGCGGTCCCGGCCGGGGGCGCTGTCGTAGTAGATGAGCTCGCGGCCGTCCGCGAGCTCGGTGACGGTCCTGTGCACGTACGCGTCCTCGCCTCTGTCGGGGTCGTGGAGTTCGCGGGCGGCGGTCGGGCGGTCGCTCCCCGGCGGGCGGGCCCGCCGCGGCCCCGTCCCGGACCGGCCCGGCGTGGGCTCGATGATACGGCCGTCCGGGGGACGGACCACCCCCGGGATGCCGGCCGGCCCGCCGGGGCGGACGGAACCCCGGCGGACCGCGCCGCGTCCGTCACGCCCCGGCGGCCCGCACCGCGTCCCTCACTCCCCGGCGGCCGCGCGGACGCACTCGATCAGGTAGTCGCCGTTCGCCGGATCCACCGTCACGCCGTGGGCCTCGCTGTGGAAGCCGGGGAACTCCCGGTCGAAGGCCTCCAGGGCGCGCAGGTACCGCATCAGCGGCCCGTCCGGAGCGCCGGTGGACTCCCCGGGCATCAGGACCGGGATCCCCGGCGGGGTCACCGTCACCATCGCCGCCGCCACCCGCCCGGCCGCCTCGGCCAGCCGTACGCGCTCGGTGCCGCCCCGGATCAGCTGCTGGTAGCAGTGGCGCGGCGGGGCCACCGGCTCGGGGAGCTCCCGGAAGGCCGCGTCGAGGGAGGTGATCAGCTCGGCCCGCGTGAGGTGTTCGTGCATCTGCCGGCACAGGGCGCCGAGCGTGGTGCGGCCGTACCGGAGCGGGAACCGCCCGGCCAGCTCGGGAAGGACCCGCTCCAGCGGGGCGTCCTCGTCGTACAGGGCCTTGAAGTCCATCAGGGCGTCCATGAGGGTGCCCCACTTGCCCTTGGTGATCCCCATCGAGAAGAGGACCAGCGTGGTGTAGCTGTCGGTCTTCTCCACGACGATCCCGCGCGCCGCCAGGTAGGCGGTGAGGACGCGGGCGGGGATGCCCCACTCCCCGGTCTCACCGGTGGCCGTCACCCCCGGGCAGGTCAGCGTGACCTTGACGGGGTCGAGCAGGCAGTAGCCCTCGCCCAGACCGGCGAAGCCGTGCCAGTCGGCGCCCGGCTCCAGGTGCCAGCAGGACGGCTCGCGGCTCAGCAGCGCCGGCGGTGCGTCGGCGAACGCCAGGCGCTCCCCGGTCGCCGGATCGGTCACCTCCTCGGGCTGCCACACCCCGAAGAACCAGTCCGGCCGGTCGCCGGCGGCGGCGATGCGGCGCCCGGTGCGGACCACGGCCTGGCGGAACCGGATCGCCTCCGTCACCGCCTCGTCGATCAGCCACTCGCCCTGCGGACCGTCCATCATGGCCGTGGCCACGTCCAGGGAGGCGATCGCCGGGTACAGCGGCGAGGTGGTGCCGTGCATCATGAACGCCTCGTTGAACCGCTCGTGTTCGACCGGGGCCCGCGGCGCCGACTTCACGTGCACCATCGCGCACTGGGAGAGGGCGGCCAGCAGCTTGTGCGTGGACTGCGTCGCGAAGACCGTCGGCCGCTCCGCCCCGGGCCGCTCGTCGGGGAAGGACTCCGGTCCGACGGCCATCCCGTAGCGGCCGGCGTAGAGCGGGTGGAAACGGGCGTACGCGAACCAGGCCTCGTCGAAGTGCAGCCGCGGCGTGCTCGGCGCGAGGGCCCGCGCCGCCGCCACCGTGTCGTAACACAGGCCGTCGTACGTGGAGTTGGTCACCACCGCGTACTGGGCGCGGGGCGAGAGCGCGCCGGCCGTCAGCGGGTTCGCGGCGATCCTCGCCGCCACCGCCGCCGCTTCGGTCACGGCGGGCGGCAGGGGCCCGGCGAGCCCGAAGCCGTTGCGGGTCGGCACCAGGTAGACCGGGCGGGCCCCGGAGATCACGAGCCCGTGCAGCACCGACTTGTGGCAGTTGCGGTCCACGAGCGCGATCTCGTCGGTCGTCACGCTGTAGTGGCCGACCATCCGGTCCGCGGTGGAGTCGCCGTGCAGGACGAAGTACGTGCGGTCGGAGCCGAAGACCCGGGCGGCGTTGCGCTCGGCCTCTCCGATCGGGCCGCTGTGTTCGAAGAGCGACCCGAGCTCCCCGACGGAGATCGACAGGTCGGTGCGGAACAGCCGCTCCCCGTAGTAGTCGAAGAACGCCCGCCCGGCCGGGGATTTGAGGAAGGCGACGCCGCCGGAGTGCGCGGGGGTGTGCCAGGAGTACTCGTGGGAGTCGTCGAACCGGCGCAGGGCCTTGAAGAACGGCGGCAGCAGGTCCCGGTGGTAGCCGCGGGCGGCCGTGGCGACCCGGCCGGCGATGAAGGACGGCGTGTCCTCCAGCGGCCAGATGTAGCCGACCACCGTCTCCGAAACCCACAACGGCAGCCGCTCCAGGTCCTGGTCGGACTCGTCCGCCATCACCAGGAAGACCGGCAGGTCCTTGAAGCGGCGCTCGACGGAGCGCAGTACCTCGCCCCCGCCGCCCTCCTCGCTCGCGCCGCCCGCCGTCCGGGGCAGGTCCCAGGAGACCACTGCCGCCGCGAGGGAGGCCTCGGTGTGCAGGGCGGCGCGCGCGTCCCGCGCACTCGGCGCCCAGCGCAGCTCGAGACCCTGGTTCTCCAGTTCCTTGCCGATGCGCCGCAGCTGCTCGGAGCTGACACCGCCGCCCATCGGGTTCTCCCGCAGCGCCAGCAGGACCGTGCCGTTCGTCATGTGTTCCGCTCCACGTGCTCACGGGTGCAGCAGCCCGCACCGGGCCCCAGTCTCCCGGCCGCGGGCCCGCTTGCGCCGGTGCTGGACGGGGCTTCACCCGCAGGTGGGCGTGGCGGCGGACTCCCCGTGACGCGCGGGCCGCGGCCGGCGCTGCTTCGCGGACAGCCCCAGGAGCGTGGGTCGGTGACGGGCAATGGGGTTGTGGGTTCAGGTCGGTACGCGAGATCGTTTGAGGCGATACTCCCGTCGTTGTCTGTTGGAGGACCTTCGTGGCCGATCTTGCGCCCGCATCGCTGCCCGCCCCGCCCTACTACGCGGTGGTGTTCACTTCCGTGCGGACCGCTGGTGACGAGGGCTACGGGGACAGGGCCGAGCAGATGCTGAAACTGGCTGCCGACCAGCCGGGTTTCCTCGGCGTCGATTCGGCTCGCGGCGCGGACGGCCTGGGGATCACGGTGTCGTACTGGAGCGACGAGGAGTCGATCGCGGCCTGGCGGGACCACGCGGAGCACGCGCTGACCCGTGCGCACGGGCGCGAGCACTGGTACGCCTCCTTCGCGGTCCACGTGGCCAAGGTCGAGCGCGCCTACGGATTCCTCCGGCCGGCAGATCAATAGTTACTGACATGCCCCTAGCCGCCGTCGGACGAGAAGTGCTGGAAGTCCGGGTGGGACCAGCTGCCGCCCCACTCCCAGCCGACGCGGCGGAACGCGGCGGCGACCACGCCGTCCTCCGTGACCATCCCGGGGCGGACCGGGTGGCGCCGCAGGTGGGGCCGGCCCGCCGGCGGGTGGACCACCCCGTGGACGTCCACGTACGGGTTCTCGACCGGGTTGACGTCCACGGCCAGGCCCCACGAGTGCCGCGAGAGCTTGCCGGGGTCCCCGGTCACCGGCCGGCAGTTGAAGGCCGAGGTGTTGTCGTCGGCCATGGCCGCCCGGTCGTCACCGCCGTAGACGGCCGCCACGCGCATCCGCCGGATCGGGAAACGGGCGGCGAAGGCCCGGCCGAAGACGTACAGCAGCGGCTCGACCGCGTCGCGGTGGGCGACCAGCTCGCCCCGGTGGAGCCTTCCGTCGAAGCCCCAGTGGTTCATCCGGATGAGCCGCAGCTCCCGCGCCCCCACCGGGCACCCGTCCCGCAGGCTCGCGCCCAGCTTCACCGCGGGGACGCCCGTCACCCGCGCCGCGAGGCCCGGCGCGACGGGCCGTACCGGCACCCCGGACTCTGGCCGCGGGGCGGGCGAGCAGCCGGGCGCGGCGCTCGCGCACAGCACGGCGACCGCGGTCAGGCAGGCGGACACGGGGCGCGTCGGGCGCACGCGTCCACGCTACGGCCCCAGCTCCTCGAAGACCTCCAGGGGTAGGCCGTCCGGGGAGCCCGCCGGCGACTGCTCCGACCAGATGACCTTGCCCGCTGCGGTGTAGCGGGTGCCCCAGTGCTCGCTGAGCTGCGCCACGAGGAACAGCCCGCGCCCGCCCTCGTCCGTGGTGGCGGCGTACCGCAGGTGCGGGGCGGTGCTGCTGCCGTCCCACACCTCGCAGGTCAGCGTGTGGTCGTGGAGCAGCCGCACCCGGACCGGCGGGCTGCCGTGCCGCAGGGCGTTGGTGATCAGCTCGCTGAGGATCAGCTCGGTGGTGAAGGCGAGCTCCTCCATCCCCCACTCCTCGAGCTTTGCCACGGCCAGGTTCCGCACGACGCCGACACCGCTTGCCCGCGGCGGTACGTCCCACTCCGCGACCCGGTCGGGCCCCAGGATCCGCGTCCGGGCGATGAGCAGCGCCACGTCGTCGGTGGGCCGGGACGGCAGCATGGCTTCCAGGACGGCGTGGCAGCTCTCCTGCGGGGCGCGGTCCGGGTGGCTCAGCGCCGCGCGCAGCATCTCCAGCCCCTCCTCGATGTCCCGGGTCCGCTGCTCCACCAGCCCGTCCGTGTACAGCACGAGCTGGCTGCCCTCCGCCAGGTGCAGCTCGCTGGTCTCGAAGGGCATGCCGCCCAGCCCGAGCGGGGGGCCGGCCGGCAGGTCGACGATCTCCGTGGTGCCGTCCGGGGCGACCACCAGCGGGGGCAGGTGCCCGGCCCGGGACATGGTGCAGGTGCGGGACACCGGGTCGTAGACGGCGTACAGGCAGGTCGCTCCGAGGACGCCGCTGCCCCCGTCGGTGTCGTCCTCGTCGATGCGCTGGACGAGGTCGTCGAGGCGGGCGAGGAGCTCGTCGGGCGGCAGGTCGAGGGAGGTGAAGTTGTGCACCGCCGTACGCAGCCGGCCCATCGTGGCCGCGGCGTGCAGGCCGTGTCCGACGACGTCCCCGACGACCAGGGCGACCCGGCCGCCCGGCAGCGGGATGACGTCGAACCAGTCGCCGCCCACCCCGGACTGCGCGGGCAGGTAGCAGTGGGCCGCGTCCACGGCGCTCTGCTCGGGCAGGCCGCGGGGCAGCAGGCTGCGCTGGAGGGTGACCGCGAGGTTGTGCTCACGGGTGTAGCGGCGGGCGTTGTCCATGGCGACGGCGGCGCGGGCGACCAGCTCCTCGGCCAGCGAGACGTCGTCCTCGTCGAAGGGCTCCGGCTTGCCCGCCCGCCAGAAGTTGACCACGCCGAGGACGACGCCCCTGGCCTTGAGCGGCGCCGCGATCAGCGAGTGGATGCCGTAGTCGACGATGTCGGAGGCCCGCCCGGGATCCTGCACGCGCCAGCCCGGCGCGTCCGACAGGTCCGTCACCAGCTCCGTCTCGCCGGTGTCGTAGCCGCGGGCCTGCGGGGTGGAGGGCTTGAACCCGATCAGCCGCCCGAGCGGGTACAGGGGGTGGTCGGCGCGGATGCCGCTGACGGCGGTGCGTCGCATGTCGGACTCGGGGCCGGGCTCCTCCCCGTCGAGCACCGGGTTGGCCAGGTCGACGGTGACGAAGTCCGCGAAGCGGGGGACGGCGACGTCGGCCAGCTCCTGGGCGGTCCGCTCCACGTCGAGGGTGGTGCCGATGTCCCCGGTGGCGTCGTACAGCAGCCTGAGCCGCTTGCGGGCCGCCTCGGCGCGACCGGTGAGCACCTGGAGGTCGGTGGAGTCGCGGATGGTGACGGCGGCGCCCTCGGGGCGGCCGCGCGGGTGGGTCGGCCGCTGGTTGACCACCAGCATCCGGTCCCCGGTCTCCAGCACCTCGTCGGTGGCCACCCGGCCCGACAGCAGCAGGTCGGCCATCCGGCTGTCCAGGCCCGGCACGTCGCCGATGCGGCGGCCCTCGGCGCCCTCCGGCAGCCCGAGCAGCCGCTTGGCCTCGTCGTTCGCCAGGACCAGCCGTCCGTCGCCGTCCGTGATCAGCACCCCCTCGCGGACGGAGTGCAGCACCGCGTCGTGGTGCTCGTACATCCGGGTCATCTCCTGCGGGCCGAGCCCGCGGGTCTGGCGGCGCAGCCGGCGGCTGGTGAGGGCCGTGCCGGCGGTGGCCAGGGCCAGGCCCGTGGCCATGGACAGCAGGATGACCGGGAGCTGGCGGTCGAAGGCGCCGCTGACGTTCTCCACCGTCAGGCCCGCGGAAACCAGCCCCACCACCCGGCCGTCCGGCGCGGTGACCGGCACGACGGCCTGGATCTCCTTGCCGAGCGGGCCCTGGACGCTCTCGGTGTGGACCCGGCCGGCGAGCGAGGGCTCGATGGTGCCCACGAAGCGCTTGCCGATGCGGTCCGGCTGCGGGTGGCTGTAGCGGATCCCGTGGGTGTCCATGACGACGATGAAGTCGACCCCGGCGGCCTTCCGGGTGGCTTCCGCGAGCGGCTGGAGGACGGCGGACGGGTCGGGGGTCCGCAGCGCCTCCCGCACGTCGGGGGAGTGGGCGAAGGTCTGCGCGACGGCGATCGACCGGTTGCGCGCTTCCCGGTCGACGTCGTGGCGGGACTGCAGGAGCAGCGCGAGCAGGGCCCCGGCGGCGAGCAACACCACGATCGCCACCTGGAGGACGAACACCTGTCCGGCGACGCTCTTGAATCCCTTGCTCAGGGGTGACCGCACCGAATGGCCCGGGACGGCTGGCGAGGAAGGGTCACGTCCCCAGTTGTAGCACTTCCGGCGCCCTCCGGCCCCCGACGGGCGCAAGCTGCGCGCCGCCGGTCACCTCGGGTGACGGCTCTTTCCCCCTAGCGGCCCTCTCCGGCACCCGCCGGGGCGGCCGCCGCCGGGGCGCCGGCCGCGGCGCCACCGGCCGTGGGAGCCCCGCTCGGCGTGGCGGCCGGCGGGGTCTGCGGCTCGCAGGTCACCTCGTCACGCGGGGTGTAGTGCGTGGTGTGCTCCTCGCGCCTGACCTCCTTGCCACCCTTGACGAACACCCGGCCGACGGTGACGTCGAAGCCCTCCAGGGGCGTCTGGACCTCGCAGGCCGGCCCGGTGCCGGTGACCTTGGCGGGCGGCTTGACGTGGGTGCGGGGGCCCTTCGTCGCCCGGATCTCGTCGTACTTCTTCGTGCCGAGGAGGGTGATCGTCAGGGAGGTGTCGGTCGATTCGGCCTTCACGTAGACGGCGTGGCCGGAGTCGTTGAGCCAGCGCAGGTCGAGGCTGCCCCAGGCGACGGTGGCCTCGCGGCCCTCCGGGTAGCGCTCGATGTAGAAGGAGTGCGCCCCGTGCTCCAGCGGCTTGAGGCCGGCGAAGAACATCGCGTTGTACATCGTGGTGGCGACCGCCGAGACCCCGCCGCCCGGCGACTTCACGTACCGGCCGTCGTTGATCATGATTCCGTCGACGAAGCCGTTCTCCTTGGTGCGCTCACCGACCGTGCGGTTGAAGCTCCACTGCTTCCCCGGCATCACCAGGGAGCCGTTGATCAGCTCCACGGCGCGGCCGATGTTCGTGGACCGGTACGGCGCGGCCGGGAACCGCACGGTGAAGGACGAGAGCTGCTCCTTGATGCCGAGGCGCCGGACCTCGGCGTCGGTCAGCTGCGGCTGGACGTCCGTGGTGGCCACCTCGGCGCTGCGCCCGGCGGCGCCCTTGCGGGTCAGCAGGGGCATCACGGCCCGGCCCAGCGACTCCTCGGTGACCTGCCGCCCGGTCCGGCTGGACCGCGCCACCACCACGCGGCCGTCCGCGCCCGTGGCGAGCGCGGCGTCGCGGGGCTCCGCGGCGGCCTCCGTGAGGGGGGCGGCGACGGCGGGATCGGCGAGCAGGCCGCCGGAGTCCAGGGCCGGCACCAGGCGGCCCCCGGCGTCGGCCTCCATCTTCAGGTGCTCGCCCAGGACGACGGGGCTGACGGGTATCCGCGTACCCGCCACGGTGAGCGTCACCGGTCCGGACACCGCCGGCTGCGCGAACTCCCGCAGGGCCCGGCCGGTCTCCTGCGCCCCCACGCGCGGCTCGGTGCGCCGCACCGGCAGCACGACCGGGGCGGCGGCCGGGCGCGGCCGCAGGTAGGCGTCCCGGAGGGTCTCCAGGGCCCGGTCCGGGACGAGGCTGACGCCGGTCCGCGCGGTGACGACCTCGGGCTTGCCGGCGTCGAAGGCTATCGATCCGTCGCGGACCGGCTGCCCGGTGTCCGCGGCGAGCCGGCCGATCCCGGTGCGGGCGGCCCGCTCGTCCGTACGGATCACGGGCTCGACGTCCGGGTCGCCCGGGGCGAACAGCCGCCCGATGACGCTGACCGGCCCGTAGCCCGTACGGGAGGCGCCGGCGGCGGTCGCGGCGGCGTCGAGGGACAGCCCGACGGAGGCGGGGTCGACCTGCTCGACGCGGTCGCCGATCTGCGCCGGTATCGGGGCGCCGGCCCGCGGCCCGAGCTCCCGCACCAGGGTGCGCTCCGCCGCCGCGCGGCTCATGCCGCCGATGTCGACGCCCCGCACCCGGGTGCCGGAGGCGACGTCGTCGCCGACGGCCAGTCCGGCGGCGTAGAGGCCGCCCACGCCGAGTACGACGGCGCCCGCCGCCACCGGCAGCGCGATGCGCCAGTTCTTCCCCGTCCAGCTGCCCGCAGGTCGCACGGCTCTCCCTTGTGGCGCCGACGGCCCGCCGGGCGGCACGCGGGCCGCGGCGGGGAGGCGCGTAGATGACAGTTCCGGTCACCCATGATGACCCTGGAGACGTGCCATTCGGGAGAGAAGGTAACGGGTCTCACAAACCGGGCAAAGGGCTCCTGGCGCCGGCCGCTGCGGCGGGGAACCGGCCCGCCGCCGGACGGACCCGGGTCAGCGCCCTTCCCCGGCCGAGGCGGTGAAGGCGTCCTCGGGTGCGCCGTCGAGGACGAACCCGTTGTCGAACCGGACGCGGACCGTCGAGCCGGGCCGCTGCTCCTGGAAGGCGGCCCACGCCGGCTCCAGGGAGGCCACCTGCTCCTCCAGCCGCCGCTTGCTCTCCGGCGGCATGTCCCGCCCGAAGGACTCGAGGAGCGAGGTGAGGCGTTCGTACTCGCGCACCTCGCGGCTCTCCTGCCGCTGCTGCTCGTCCACCCGCTCGACCGTCCCCGCCGCGCCCGCCGCCAGCGCGAGGAACCCGGCCACCGGGACCGCCGGCGCGTCGGCCGGGCCGATGTCCGCCGCCAACTCGCCGGCCAGTCTGATGTCCACCGCCAGCGTCACACGCCGGCCTTCCTCGAGCGTCATGGATCCTTCGTTCCTCGCAGCAGTGCGGGCAGAGGGGGCGCTGCCATTATCGGCTGCGGATCCGCCCCCTCGGCCCGACGCCGCGTCGATGCTGAAGCCGGTGCCCGGGGCGCCGCCGTGGCGAAGGCCTGCTCTCAACGGCCCTGGGGCCGGAGTGCGTCGATGCGCGCCGCGGTGGGGCGCGGCATCCGCCGACGAGGGCGGAAAACAACAAAGGCAAGGAGCAGACCGGCTCCTTGCCATGCTCAAGTTATAACGCACCGGGGGGCTTGCCGCAAGGCCCGGGTGATGCAGCAGAATCACCGGCCTAAGCCAAGATCATCAAGACGGGGGAGTCAGGCATGCGCGTGTTGTTCTCGGCCTACGGGTCGCGTGGGAGCGTCGAGCCGATCGTGGCACTCGCGGTGCGCTTGCGGGAGTTGGGCGCCGACGTGCGGGTGTGCGCGCCGCCGGACGAGGAGTTCGCACAGCGGCTGGCCGAGGTCGGGCTGGAGATGCTGCCGGCCGGCGAGCCGGTCCGCCCGCTGGTGACGACGGTGACCCCCGGGTCGGCCGCGGGCCTGGCGCAGCGCGCGTCCGACCTGATGGCCGTTCAGTTCGGCGCGGTCGCCGAGGCGGCCCGGGGGTGTGACGCGCTGGTGGTGACCGGTCCCCTGCCGGTGGCGGCCGCGGCCCGGTCGGTCGCCGACCTGCTGGGCATCCGCTACGTGCACGCCGGCCACCAGCCCGTCGCCCTGCCGTCGCCGCACCACCGGCCGCCCGTCCGGCGTGGCCGTCCGGTGCCGTCGCAGGACATCGAGAACCGGACCCTGTGGGACGAGGACGCCCGCATCGCGCACACGATGTTCGGCGAGATGCTCAACACCCACCGCGCGCACGCCGGCCTGCCGCCGGTGGACAACGTCCGCGACTACGCCTTCGGCGACCGGCCGTGGCTCGCCGCCGACCCGGTCCTCGCGCCGTGGCAGCCGACCGGGCTCGACGTCGTGCAGACCGGCGCGTGGATCCTTCCGGACGAACGCCCCCTGCCCGCCGATCTGGCGGCGTTCCTGGACGCCGGCGAGCCGCCGGTCTACGCGGGCTTCGGCAGCATGCCCATGACCGGAGCCGGGGACGTCGCGCGGGCGGCCGTCGGGGCGATCCGGGCCCAGGGCCGCCGCGCGGTCCTCTCGCGCGGCTGGGCCGGGCTGGCCCTGCCCGACGACGGGGACGACTGCTTCCTCGTGGGCGAGGTGAACCAGCAGGCCCTGTTCCGCCGGGTGGCCGCGGTCGTCCACCACGGCAGCGCGTCCACCACGACGACCGCCGCCCTGGCCGGGACGCCGCAGGTGGTCGTACCCCAGGGGGCGGACCAGCCGTACTGGGCCGGGCGGGTGACCGGCCTCGGCATCGGTACGGAACACGAGGGTCCGGCCCCGACCGCCGACTCCCTGTCGGCCGCGCTGACGGCCGCCCTGGCCCCCGGCGTCCGCGAACGGGCCGCCGCCGTGGCCGCCACCGTCCGCAGCGACGGAACGACCGTGGCGGCCCGGCTGCTGCTGGACGAGGCCGGCCGGAACAGGACGCCGGCCGCCGCCTCCGCGTGAACCGGGCGGGCCGCCGGCCCGCCGCACCCGCCGCCCGCCCCGCCCACCCTCCCCGCCACCCCCACCGCACACCAAGGCCGCCGACGAGCGGCCGCAGATCGGAGCCGCATCCGTGCCCCCGCTGACCACCAGCGTCTTTGACCTTCCCGACCGCCTCTCCGCCAAGGCCGACCCCGCCCTGGTCGCCACGGACGAGCAGCACTTCGCGGCCATCGCGCAGACCCTCGACCAGACGATCGCCGAGGTGTCCGAGCGGCTCGACGCCGAGCGCAGGGCGCCCGGCGGCATCGGCCGGGAGGCGATGGACCGGGACGCGGAGATCCACCGCCTGACCGCCCGCCTGCGCCTCCTGCGCCGCTTCGGCCTGGACCTGTGCCTCGGCCGCATCGTCGGCGCCGACGACCCCGAGCCCCTGTACATCGGCCGGTTCGGCCTCACCGACAACGACGGCCGCCGGCTGCTCGTCGACTGGCGCTCCCCGGCGGCCGAGCCGTTCTTCGCCGCCACCCACGCCAACCCGATGGGTCTGACGAGCCGCCGCAGGTACCGCTGGTCCCGTGGCCGGATCGGCGACTACTGGGACGAGGTCTTCACCGCCGACGGGCTGGACGGGCACGCCGCGCTCGACGACCAGTCCGCCTTCATCGCCAGCCTCGGAGGCAACCGCTCCTCCCGGATGCGGGACGTCCTCGGCACCATCCAGGCGGACCAGGACGCCATCATCCGGGCCGGCTCCCGCGGCGCCCTCGTCGTGGACGGCGGGCCCGGTACGGGCAAGACCGTCGTCGCCCTGCACCGCACCGCACACCTGCTCTACTCCGACCCCCGTCTCGGCCACCGTCGCGGCGGCGTGCTGTTCGTCGGACCCCACCGCCCCTACCTGGCCTACGTCGCCGACGTCCTGCCCAGCCTCGGCGAGGAGGGCGTACAGACCTGCACCGTCCGGGACCTCGTCGCCGAAGGGGCCGCGGCCGCGGCCGAGAGCGATCCGGAGGTCGCCCGCCTGAAGTCGTCCGCGGACCTGGTGAAGGCCGTCGAGGCGGCCGTCAGGTTCTACGAGGAGCCGCCCGCCAAGGGGATGACGGTCACCACCCACTGGTCGGACATCCGGCTGAGCGCCGACGACTGGGCCGCCGCGTTCGAGGCGGTGGAACCGGGCACCCCGCACAACGAGGCGCGCGAACAGATCTGGGAGGAACTGGTCACGATCCTGCTCGACAAGCACGAGGCCGAGGGCGACGGCGACGAGGACATGTCGCCCGAGCTGTTCCGCCGGTCGCTGCGGCAGAACAGGGAGCTGAACGCGGCCCTCGACCGCGCCTGGCCGGTGCTCGAGGCGACCGACCTCGTCGCCGACCTGTGGTCGGTACCCGCCTACCTCCGCAGGTGCGCGCCCTGGCTCAGCCGCGAGGACGTGCAGCGGCTCCAGCGCGAGGACACGGAGCGGTGGACGGTGTCGGACCTGCCGCTCCTGGACGCGGCACGGCTGCGGCTCGGCGATGCGCACGCCTCCCTGCGCACGCGCCGGCAGGAGGCTTCCGTCGCTGCCGAACGCGAGCGGATGGCCGGGGTCATCGACAGCGTGCTCGCCGCCGACGCCGACGGTGAGGGCGCCGTGACGATGCTGCGCGGCAAGGACCTCCAGGACAGCCTGGTCGACGAGAGCGCCCTGCCCCGCGCCGACCGGGACCTGCTCGCGGGCCCGTTCGCGCACATCGTCGTGGACGAGGCCCAGGAACTGACGGACGCCGAGTGGCAGATGCTGATCCAGCGCTGCCCGTCCCGCAGCTTCACCATCGTCGGCGACCGGGCCCAGGCCAGGCACGGGTTCACGGAGTCCTGGCGGGAACGGCTCGAGCGGATCGGGCTCGACCGGATCACCATGGCCTCCCTGAGCATCAACTACCGCACGCCGGAAGAGGTGATGGCGCAAGCCGAGCCGGTCATCCGGGCCGCGCTCCCGGACGCCAACGTGCCGGTCTCCGTCCGCAGCAGCGGCGTCCCGGTCGTCCACGGATCCGCCGAGGAGCTGGACCCGCTCCTCGACGCGTGGCTCGCCGAGCACGCCGAAGGGGTCGCCTGCGTCATCGGCGCTCCCGGGTTCCGGGCGAGGCCCCGCGTCCGGTCGCTGACCCCGACGCTGTCGAAGGGACTGGAGTTCGACCTGGTCGTCCTGGTCGACCCCGAGGGGTTCGGTACGGGCGTCGAGGGCGCCGTCGACCGCTACGTCGCGATGACCCGTGCGACCCGCCAGCTCGTCATCCTCACCGGACCCGGCGGGCGGTAGTGGACTTTCGGCAGTGCCGCGCACCCGGTGCGGTTCCGTAGGGTCGCCTCCGTGAGAAGAACGGCCATCACCTCCCGGGTGCCGGTACCCGTCCCGGCACCGGTACTGTCCGCGGGGCTCTTCGTCGGCGCGGTCGCCGGAGTCGGCACCGGCGTCTCCACCCTGTGGTGGGGCCTGCCGGCGGCGGTCTGCGCCTTCCTCGGCGGCCGGCAGCCGGGGCGCAACCGCAGCGCCGCGGCGGCCCTCGCCGCGGTGCTCGCCGCGGCCGTGGTCGCCGTACTGCTGGTGCCGGCGTGGCTGGGGTGGGCCAGCCGGTTCGTCGGGCTGCTGCTCGTGGCGGCGATGCTGCCGTGGTTCGCGGGCCGGTTCCTGCGCCAGTACCGCGAACTGGTCCGGGCGGGCTGGGAACGGGCCGCGCGGCTGGAGCGGGAACAGCGGCTGGTCGCGGAGCAGGCCCGGCTGCGCGAGCGCACCCGCATCGCGCAGGACATGCACGACCTCCTCGGGCACGACCTCAGCCTGATCGCCCTGTCGGCCGGGGCGCTGAAGCTGACCCCCGGCCTGCCGGACGCCCACCGGGCCGCGGCCCAGGACATCCGGGCCAGGGCGGGCGCCGCCGTGGACCGGCTCGGGGAGGTGATCGGCGTCCTGCGCGAGCCGTCGGACCCGGTCCCGGGCTCCGGGCCGGGTGCCGGGCTCGGCGAGCTGCGAGGACTGGTGGACCGGGCGGCCGGGGCGGGCCTCGACGTACGGCTGCGCGTGGAGGGGGACCCCGTCCCCGGCGATCCGCCCCCGGCCGTCGGGCGGGCCGTCCACCGGGTCGTCCAGGAGGCGCTGACGAACGTCGCCAAGCACGCGCCCGGGCACCGCGCGACGGTCCACGTCCGCCACGGCCGGGACCGGACCGTGGTCGGCGTGACCGACGAGCCGGCGCCCGGCGCGGCCGTCCCCTCCCGGGACCCCGCCGGCCGCCCCGCGGAGCCCCACGGCTTCGGGCTGATCGGGCTCGACGAACGGGTCCGGCTGGCCGGCGGCGCCTTCACCTCCGGCCCCGAGGGAGACGGATTCGCCGTACGGGCCACGCTCCCGCACCGCCCCGAGGGCGTGCCCGCCCCGCCCGGAGGGCCGGCGGGCGCCCTGCCGCCCGAGCACCGCCGTGCACGCCGCCGGCTGGGCCGCACCGCCGCGGCGGCCGTCCTCGTACCGCTGTCCACCTGCGCGCTGCTGATCGGCGGGGTGCGCGCCTGGGACACGGTGACGGCACGTCAATCGGTCCTTTCGCCCGGGGACTACGCCCGCCTGCGCCTCGGCCAACCGCGCGCGGAGGTGGTCCCGTACCTGCCCGAGCGCCAGACGACCCGCCGCCCGGCGGCGCCCACTCCCACGCCGCAGGACGCGGTCTGCGAGTTCTACGTACAGACCGGCGACCCGTTCGACGACCGCTCGGGGGACCTCTACCGGCTCTGCTTCCGGGCCGGGCGGCTGGTCTCCACCGACTCCTACACGGGAAAGGGCGTCCGATGATCCGGGTCCTGATCGCCGACGACGAGCCCATGAGCCGCGCGGGCGTCCGCGCCGTCCTGGCCACCGATCCCGCCATCACCGTCGTCGCGGAGGCGGCCGACGGCCGCCGGGCGGTGGAACTCGTCCAGTCCCACCGCCCGCAGGTGGCCGTCCTCGACGTCCGGATGCCCGGCACCGGCGGGCTGGAAGCCGCCGCCGAGATACGGCGGACCGTGCCCTCGACGGGGGTCGTGATGCTGACGACCTTCGGCGAGGACGAGTACATCCTGCGGGCCCTGACCGAGGGAGCCTCCGGGTTCCTGACCAAGTCCGGCGAGCCGGAGGAGCTGGTCGCCGCCGTCCGGGCCGTCGCCGACGGCGCCGCCTACCTGTCACCCCGGGTCGCGGCCCGGGTCGTCGCGCATCTGGCGGCCGGCGGTGCGGGCGCGGGAGCCGGGCGCCGTGCCGTGGCGCGGGCCCGCGTCGAAGCCCTGACCGGCCGGGAGCGGGAGGTGCTCGGCTTCCTCGGGTCCGGTTTCGCCAACGGGCAGATCGCGCGCCGCCTGGGCCTCGCGGAGGGCACGGTGAAGGCCCACGTCAGCTCGATCCTCGCGCGCCTCGGCGTCGACAACCGGGCCGCGGCGGCCGTGGTCGCGCACGAGGCCGGCGTGCTCCCGGTGCCGTCCGGCCGGCCGCCGTACGAGGAGGGCTGACACCACCCGTTCGGCGGGCGGCCGTACGAGCAGCGGTACGGCGACCGCGGCGGCCGCGCCGAGGGCCGCGCCGGCCAGGACGTCGTGCGGGTAGTGCACCCCGGCCAGCACCCGCAGCAGGGCGGCCGCGGCGGCCAACGGCAGCGCGAGGGCGGCGAGCCGGGGTCGTATGAGGACCAGGCCGACGGCCAGGGCGGCCGCCAGGGTGGCGTGGTTGCTGGGGAACGACCAGTCACCCGGCCCGGGGCACGGCGCCAGGGCCGGGACCCCGGCCAGGGCGCGGCACGGGCGTTCCTCGTCGACGAGGAGTTTGGCCGCCTCACTGAGCGCGTAGGCGGTGACCGTCCCGAGGGCGGCCGCCACCAGCCCGGCGAGGCCGGGCGCGTCCCGGCGGCGCAGGGCGCCCCAGCCGGCCCAGGCCAGCAGCAGGCCGAGGACCAGTACGGTGCCCTCGCTCGCCGCCTCCACGAAGGCCGTGGACCACGAAGGGCCGTCCGCCACGCTCCCGGTCAGCGTCCGGTAGGCGCCGGCCGACCAGCCCGCGGTGACGCGCGCCGGCCCGTTCGTACCCGGGGTCGCGCCGGGCGCCGCCCAGACCACGGCCGCCGCCCCCGCACCGGCCGAGGCGGCTGCCGCGGGCAGGCGCCGCCCCCATGTCCATCGCTCGATCGCATCCATACCGCCGACAGTAAGAACACCGCGCTCCGCCCGCCCTGGCCGATCGGGGGGCCGGCACCCCCGACGAACGTCCGGGTTGACGTCGCCCGGGCGCTGTGACGGGTCCCCGCGCGCGGGACCGGACCGCGGACCGGACCGCGGACCGGACCGCGGATCAGGCCGTGCCCAGCACCGCGCGGACCAGGCGCCGGACCCGGGCCGCGGACGACGGAACCGCGTCCGGCGGCCCGGTCATCAGCAGGTGGTGCAGCGTCCCCACCAGCGCCAGCGCGGCCGACTCCGCGTCCACCGAGGCCGCGACCCGCCCGAGGCCCTGCTCCGCGCGCAGATAGCCGCTCACCGCGTCCTCCAGGGCGGCGAATCCCGGCGCGCCCGCCGCCCAGGCTTCGCGGATCCGCCGCGCCGCCGCCGGCCGGGTCACGGCCAGCCCCACGAGCCCCGGGTCCAGGGAGAGCACCGCCGCCGCCACGTCCGCGAGGTGGTCCGCGACCTCGCCCGCGCCGGCCCTGGAGGGCAGCTCCCGCCACAGCGCGGCGGCGGTCCCGAAGCGGAAGAGGACGAGTTCGGCGACGAACTCGTCCAGGCCGGCGAAGTGCGTGTGCAGCACGCCCTTGGCGCACCCCGCCTCCTCGGTGACGGCCCGGCTGGTCAGCGCCGCAGCCCCGTCCCGGGCCAGGACGCGGTCCGCCGCCGCGAACAGCCTCTCCCGCAGGCCTTCGATGGCCACACCTCGAGGTGACATCAACATCCTTCCGACGTCAGGGGATTGCCAGTATGGGCACCTGCCCATACTGTTTGGGCGTGCGCCCATTCTAGGGGTGCACCCGCTCCCACGGAGGTCCTTCGCCATGCAGCCCGCCATCCACACCGCCAACCCCGCCCAGGCCGAGGCGTGGAACGGCTACGAGGGCTCCCACTGGGCCGCCCACCACGACCGCTGGAACGCCGTCAACGCCGGCTTCGACGGGCCCCTCCTCGCCGCCGCGGCGATCCGGCCCGACGACCGCGTCCTCGACATCGGATGCGGGGCCGGCGCCACCACCCGGCTGGCCGCCCGGCAGGCCCACCGCGGTCACGCGCTCGGCCTCGACCTCTCCGGTCCGATGCTCGACCAGGCCCGTACGGCCGCCGCACGGGAACACCTCGCCAACGTCTCCTTCGTCCACGGCGACGCCCAGACCCACCCGCTGCCGGACGCCGCCTACGACGTGGCGATCAGCCGGTTCGGCATCATGTTCTTCTCCGACCCCGCCGCCGCCTTCGCCCGCATCGCAGGGGCCCTCAAGCCGGGCGGCCGCGTCGCCTTCCTGTGCGCGGCGGAGCCCGAGGGGAACGACTGGCTGACGGCGCTCACCGCACTCGCGGACGTCCTGCCGACGGCCGGGTTCGGATCCCCGGGCGGGCCCGGCATGTTCTCCCTCTCCGACCCCGACACCGCGACCGGCCTGCTGCGCGCGGCCGGCCTGTGCGAGGTCCGCGCCGAACGCGTGACGGCGCACGGGGTCTGGGGCCGCACCGCGCGCGACGCCGCGGACTTCCTCCTCGACTCGGGCCCCGGCCGGCACCTGCTGAACGCCGTCGGCGCCGACGCGCGGGCGAGCGCCCGCCGCCGCCTGGCCGACACCTTCCGTGCGTACGAGGCCGAGGGCGCGGTCCGGCTGCGCAGCACCGGCCGGCTGCTGACGGCGACCCGCGCCGCCTGACCCGTACCGCCTCCACGGCGCCCGGGGCCCCCGCAGGGTGCGCCCGACGCGTTCACCCGTCAGGTGCGAGCCAAAGAGGCGGATCGGCCCCCGCAGCGCGGCCCGCCGCGGGTTTCCGTTCCGGTACGGCGCGTAGGCTGCCCGTATACGGTGTGTGATCTTCCTTCACGGGATCCCCGCGGGACCTTCGCAGGAGGAGCACTTCCGGCCGATCCCCGTCCGGCTCTTCCCCCACGGGGCAGACGCCGTACGGATGTTCTGCCTAGCCTCCCGGGCCATGAGATCACCTCTGACGGGCCGCCTGGGCCTCGCCGCCGTCCTCGCCTTCGTCCTCGCCGTCTTCGGCCTCGCCCCCGCCGCGAGCGCCGACCCCGCGCCGGCCGCGCTGACGTTCAGCACCAGCAGTGCCACGACCACGCCGGGCGGCACGGTGCAGCTGTCGATGACGCTCACCAACAACAAGAGCTACGACGTCTGGTTCGTCTACCAGACGATCGACCCCACCTGGCTGACCACCCAGCGCCCCGACCTGAAGTACGCCTTCACCGGCTGCTCCGTGGCCACCGCCTCCGGCAGCACCGCCTGCTCCGGCACCGGCCCGGCCAACCTCGGCGGCAACTACGGCGCCACCATCCCGCCCGGCCAGAGCCGCACCGTCACGCTGACCCTGCAGATCGCCGCGGACTCCGGCTGCAACGGCAACATCGGCTTCTACAGCTACTACTACGCGGAGTTCAGCGACAGCAGCAACGCCACCGGCGGCCCCGTCTTCACACCGGAGACGCGCGTCCTGTGCGCCTGAGGCACCGCCCGGCCACCGTCCCGTCCGGCGATGGCCTGAAATAAGCGTCGACCGGTCACCGGGGGCAGCCGCCACCGGAGCCCGGAGCCCGGAGCGCGGACCGCCGAGGTCCGCCGAATCATCCCACCCGGGGCCCGGACCAGCGCGCAACTCCCTGCGCGCCGCCGGGCCCCGCGTGCGTCCGGGCGCACGGCGCACACCGCCGCCGGGCCGTCCCCCGCGTGCGCCCCCCTTGTGCGCCCGCTCTTTTGCGCCGGTTTTTGCGACACCCTCACAAACGCTACACACAGACATCACCATGTGACGCGACGGATGCGTCGACGACTGGCTTCTGAGGGGGCGCCGGCGTCGCGCGAGGGGGTGCGTCCGCTCGTGACGAGCCGTGCTCACCCCTGCCTGGGAGGGGACTTCACCGCATGAAGCGGAACATTCGCACGGCCGTGGTCACGGCGGGGGCGCTCATCGCCGCACTCGGTCTGCCGACGGGGGCGGCGCAGGCCGACACCCCCGCACAGCGCACCGACTTACGGGTGCTCGTCGTGACCGACGGCGGGCCCACCACCGCGGCCATCGCGGCCGAGCTGGACTCGGCGGGCACCCCGTACACCGAGGTCGACCTCACCCGGGCGGGCCGGCCCCAGATCGACACCGCCTTCCTCGCCGACACCGTCGACGGCCGGCCGCGCGCCAGGTACCAGGCCGTCGTCCTGCCCAACGACAACCCCTTCCCGGCCGGCTCCGCCGAGATGGCGGCCCTGACCGCCTACGAGCGGACGTACGGCATCCCGCAGGTCGACGCGTACACCTACTCGCGCCCGCAGGTCGGCCTCCAGTACTTCGCCTCCGGCGGCTACGCGGGCAGCCTCGACGGCGTGCGCGCCGGCGTCACCCCGGCCGGTCTCGGCGGCCCCTTCGGCTACCTCGACGGCGCCGTGCCCTTCGAGGACAACGCGCCCGCCATCGGGGAGAGCTACGCCTACCTCGCCCAGCCCGCCCCCGGCGCCGACTTCACCACCTACGTCGACGCCCCCATACCCGGCACGCCCAGACGGGGCTCCCTCGTCGGCGAGTACCGCCACGACGGGCGGCGCGAACTCGTCGTCACCTTCGTCTACAACCGCTACCAGCAGCAGTTCCGCCTGCTGGCCCGCGGCATCGTCGAGTGGATGACCGGCGGGGTCCACCTGGGCGCGGCCCGCAACTACTTCGCCGTCCACGTCGACGACGTGTTCGCCGCCGACGACCGCTGGGACAGCGTGCTCAACTGCACGCCGGGAGACGTGGACTGCGCGAACGGCGCCGGCACCCCGAACCCGATCCGCATGACGGGCCAGGACGCCGCCTACGCCGCCGACTGGCAGAGCGCCCGCGGCCTCACCCTCGACATGGTCTACAACGGCGCCGGCAGCCTCGACCAGCGCGAGGACAACAACGGCGCCGACGGGCTCGCCGACGTCCTCCTCGCCCAGCGCGACCGCTTCCGCTGGGTCAACCACACCTACACGCACGCCTACCTCGGCTGCGAGCAGGACGTCAGCGCCGTGCCCTGGAAGTGCGCCACCACGCCCGCCGGCGCCACCAAGTGGGTGAGCCGCACCGCCATCGGCGACGAGATCGCACTCAACCGCGTCTGGGGCCACAGCGCCGGACTGCCCCTCCACGACGACGAACTGGTCACCGGTGAGCACTCGGGGACGAAACTGCTCCCACAGCAGCCGCAGGACAACCCCAACCTGGGTCCGGCCCTCGCCGACAACGGCGTCAAGTGGCTCGCCTCGGACAACTCCCGCGACCCCGAGCAGCGGCTCGTCGGCCCGGCCGCCACCGTCGCCCGCTACCCGATCAACGTCTTCTACAACGCGGGCCGGGCCGTCGAGCAGACCGACGAGTACAACTGGATCTACACGCGCCGCTCCCAGGGCGGCAGCGGCATCTGCGAGGACCACGCCGACACCACCACCTGCCTGCCCGCGCCGCTGGACACGGCCACCGGGTACGCCGCCCACATCGTGCCGCAGGAGGTCCGCACCACCCTCGGCCACGTGCTGTCCAACGACCCGAAGCCGCACTTCATCCACCAGTCCAACCTCGCCGAGGAGCGCATCGCCTACCCCGTCCTGAACGGGGTCCTCGACGGGTACGGCGCCCTCTTCGCGGACAACACGCCCGTCGAGAACCCGCGGATGAAGGACATCGGCGTCGAACTCCAGCGCCGCGCGGCCTGGAAGGACGCCGTCCGGGCCGGGCGCGTCACCGCGTACCGCATCGGTGACACCGCCACCGTCGAGGCCCCGAACGGCCTCGCCACCCCGGCGACCCTGCCGGCCGGCACCCGCCAGGGCGCCGCCGCCTTCGGCACCCCGTACGCGGGACGGGTCTCCGGCTGGACGGCCGCGGCCGGTACGCCGATCGCCCTCACCCTCCCGACATCCGCGGCCGCCGCCACCGCGGGCACCGGCGACCGGAGCGGCGTGGCCGCCACCGCCCCGGGGACCCTCCCCGCCCCGCGCACCCACGTCCCCGACGGCGTGCGCGAGCGCAGCTCCACCGCCCCCCGGGGCTGACCGGCGTACGCGCGTCCCGGCCGCACCTGCGCGGCCGGGACCCGCCGCGCCGACCCTTCCGCCACCCCACACTCCGGCCGTGGAGCCCACCCATGCACGTTCACCACGGCGCGCGGCCCTCCGTCGCGGCGCGTGTCACCCTGCTCACCGAAGGCACCTACCCGCACAGCCACGGCGGCGTCAGCGTCTGGTGCGACCAACTCGTCCAGGGCATGCCCGACATCGGCTTCGACGTCATCGCGGTCACCGGCACCGGCCGCGAGTCCCTCGCCTGGGACCTGCCCGCGCACGTCCTCGGGGTCCGCTCCGTTCCCATGTGGGGAGCGCCGCCCGAAGGCCGCCGCCCGCGCGGGCGCGCCGAGCGGCGCCTGGCCGCCGCGTACGAGCGCTTCGTCACGGCCCTGCTCGACCCGCTCGCCGAAGCCGGCTTCGCCCCGGCGCTGTACACCATGGCGCGCGCCGCGGCGGACGGGCACCTGAGCCCCTTCCTGCGGGCCGACCGCGCGGTCTCCATCCTCGCCTCCGCGTGGAACCGGCCGGGACTGGCCGTCCGCGAGTCCCGCCCCACCCTGCGCGACGCGCTCACCGCCACCACCCTGCTGGAGCACGCCCTGCGCCCGCTCGCCGCCCCGCCGCCGGAACACGGCGTCGCACACGCCGTCAGCGGCGGCGTCGCCGTCCTGCCGGGGCTCGCCGCACTGGACCGGCACGACGTCCCGCTGCTGCTCACCGAACACGGCGTCTACCTGCGCGAACGCTACCTCGGCTACCGGACCGCGCCCTACCGCTGGCCCGTCAAGGCCGTCGTGCTGGGCTTCTTCCGGCTGCTGGCCGAGGAGAGCTACCGCAGGGCCGCCCTGATCACCCCCGGCAACCGCTACAACCGGCTCTGGGAGGAGGAGGGCGGCGCCCACCCCGATTCCATACGCACCGTGTACAACGGCGTCGACCCCGCCGCGTTCCCCGCCGCCGGACCCGAGCCGGACGTCCCCACCCTCAGCTGGGCGGGCCGGGTCGACCCGATCAAGGACCTGGAGACCCTGATCCGCGCCTTCGACCTGGTCCGGCGCGAGGTCCCCGAAGCCCGGCTACGCCTGTTCGGCGGCACCCCGCGCGGCGGGGAGGCCTACCGGGAACGCTGCGAGAGCCTCGCCCGCGAACTCGGACACGCGGAAGCCGTCGTCTTCGAAGGCCGGGTCGACGACATCAAGGACGCCTACGCGGCGGGCAACGTCGTCATGCTCTCCAGCATCAGCGAAGGCTTCCCCTTCACCCTCATCGAAGCCATGTCGTGCGGCCGCGCGACCGTCTCCACCGACGTGGGCGGCGTACGGGAAGCCGTCGGTGACACGGGACTGGTGGTCCCCCCGCGCGACCCGGAGGCCATGGCCGCCGCAGCCCTGGAACTGCTCGCCGACACCCCCCGCCGCGCGCGGATGGGCCAGGCGGCCCGGCTGCGGGTCGTCGACCAGTTCACGCTGCGCCAGACCATCGACACCTTCCGGTCCGTCTACCTGGAACTGCCCTTGCTCGCCAAGGCCCCCGCGCTCCCGCCCCGCCTCCTCGCGGCGGCGCACGAGGCCCCCGCGGACACCCCGGTCGCGCGGGTACCCGCCCCGGCCGGCGCCCGCCCGCCCCGCCCCGTGCCCTCCTGGGCCAAGGCCGACGGCCCCTCGCCCGAGGACACCGCCACCGCGGCGGTATCCGGAACGGGGAGCCTCGCCGGATGAGCGGGCCCCTGGACCTCGAACCGCGCCGCGGACAGGACGACACCCTGGCGCTGCGGCTGGCCGTGCCCAAGCGGCCGGCCCCGCCGCGGGAACCCGCCGGCCCCGTCACCCTCGGGCTGACGCCGCCCGGAGCCGACGGCTACGACGAGGCCGTGAGCGAGCTGGCCGCCGAACTCGCCGACCGGGTCGGACCGGCCGTACACCCCTACGAAGTGGCCGCGCTGCTGGAGGCGGACGGCCTGTCCGCCGACACGATCCGCCGGCGCTACGGCCACCCCGACATCTTCTCCCTCGCCGCCGCGCTGTACGAACGGGTGCCCCGCACCTTCCCCGAGCCGCCCCCGGCGGCCGACCCCTGGCGCCCCGACCACCTGCGCTGCCTGCTGCGCGGGGTGCTGTTCGCCCTGCCGGCCCTCGCCTACCTGCTCACCGCACCCCTGTGGCGGCCCGGACAGCACGCCGCCGCGCTCGTCACCGCGGGCGTCCTCTCCTGGGCGTGGGGCCAGGCCCTGGGCCACCGCGCCTACCTGAGGATGGCGGCCGGCCGCCGCGAGGCCGCCCGCACCCTGCTGCGCGGGGCCCCGCTCGGCGCGGCGCTCGCCACGGCCGCCGCCGCGATCCCCGCCCAGGGCTCCCCGGTGATCTGGGCGGCGGCCGCGCAGTCCCTGTACCTGGCCGCCGCCGGCGTCCTGCTCGTCCTGGGACGGGAGCCGCTGCTGCTGGCCGCCCTCGCCCCGCTCGCCGCGGGCGCGGCCGCACTGCCCTGGTGGGAACCGGGGCCCGCGCTGCGCACCGGAGCGGTCGTCACCGCGCTGGCCGCCACCGCCGCCGCCGCCGGCCGGGCCCTGCGCACCGAATACGCCGGCCAGGGCGCGGCGGGCGAGGGCGCCGGACCCCCGCTGCTGCGCTCCCTGCCCTACGGCCTGTTCGGGCTGGCCGCCGCCCTGCTCGTGCTGCTGGCCGGCCGCCGGGAGCCGTACGCCGTGATCGTGCTCACCGTCAGCATGGGGCCGGCCGAATGGCTGCTCTACCGCTACCGGGGCCTGTCGGCCGCCGCGCTCGGCGCGTCCGCGACCCCCGCCGCCTTCCGGCTCCGCTCGGCCGGGGTCCTCGCCCTGTGCCTGCTCGGCTACGCCCTCCCGCTGCTGCCCGCCGCCCTGTTCACCGGAGCGGGCCCCGCCACCCTGCCCCTGCTCGCGGCCACCCTGTGGACCGCCCTGCTGCTCCAGGCCTTCGGAGTCGCCTGGCCCCCCGCCCTGATCTGCCTCGCGGCCGCGGTCACCGCCGGCGCGCTCACCCTGTCCGGCCCGCTCCCGGGGCCGCCGGCCCTCCCGCTCTGCTGCGCGGGCGCGGCCCTGTGCCTCACCGGGTGCGCGCTGCGGCTCCTCGGCCGGCCGGCCGCCCATGCCTGACGACCCGGCCGGCGCCCGACGGCGCCCGGCCGGCCCCAGCCGCACCACCGCATCCGTACCCGTACCGTCCCGTCCACCGAAAGGAGAGGTCGGTTGACCTCCGCACCGCTCGCAGCCGTCACCGGCGCCGAAGGATTCATCGGCTCCCACCTCACCGAAGCCCTGGTCGCCCGCGGCCACCGGGTCAGGGCCATGGTCCAGTACAACTCCTTCTCCTCCTACGGCTGGCTGGAGACCCTGGCCCCCGACGTCCTCGACCAGGTGGAGATCGTCCTCGGCGACGTGCGCGACCCCGGCTCCGTCCGCGGCCTGCTCGAAGGCGCCGACTCCGCCTACCACCTTGCCGCCCTCATCGCGATCCCGTACTCCTACCAGGCCCCGCACAGCTACGTGGACACCAACGTCACCGGCACCCTCAACGTGCTCGAAGCGGTCCGCGCCCTCGGCACGCCCCGCCTGGTGCACACCTCCACCAGCGAGACGTACGGCACCGCCCGGACCGTCCCCATCACCGAGGACCACCCCGTCAACACCCAGTCCCCGTACGCCGCCTCCAAGGCCGGGGGCGACCGGCTCGCCGACAGCTACCACGCCAGCTTCGGCACCCCGGTGGTGACCCTCAGGCCCTTCAACACCTTCGGACCGCGCCAGTCGATGCGCGCCGTGATCCCCACCGTCATCGGCCAGGTGGCGGCCGGGGAGCGCGTCATCACCCTCGGCGACCTGCGCCCCACCCGCGACTTCAGCTACGTCGAGGACACCGCCCAGGCCTTCCTCGCGGTCGGCACCGCGCCCGCCGAACGGGTGGTGGGCCGCACCTTCAACTCCGGTACCGGCACCGAGATCTCCGTCGGCGACCTGGTCGCGCTGATCGGCAAGGTGATGGAGGTCCCCCTCGACGTGCGCGAGGACGCCGAGCGGCTGCGGCCGGCCGCCTCCGAGGTGATGCGGCTCGTCGCGGACGCGAGCAGGCTCACCGCCGCCACCGGCTGGGAACCGCGGCACACCCTGGAACAGGGCCTGGCCCACACCGTCGCCTTCTTCCGCGACCCGGCCAACCTCGCCCGCTACAAGACCGGCATCTACAACGTCTGACCCGCCCCTCCCACCCCAGGTCCCACCGGCTCATCACCCCATGGAGGAACCCGTGTACGCAGTGATCCTGGCGGGCGGCAAGGGCGTCCGGCTGCGCCCCTACACCACTGCCCTCCCCAAGCCCCTCGTCCCCATCGGCGACCAGCACGCCATCCTCGAGATCGTGCTGCGCCAGCTGTCGACCGCCGGCTTCACCCGCTGCACCATCGCCATCGGCCACCTCGGCGAGATCATCCGCGCCTACGTGGGCGACGGCTCCCAGTGGGGGATGAGCGTCGACTACGCCACCGAGGAGAGCCCCCTCGGCACCATGGGCCCGCTGCTGAACCTCCGGGACCGACTCCCGGAGAACTTCCTGGTGATGAACGGCGACGTCCTGACCGACCTCGACTACGCCGACGTGCTGCGCCGCCACGAGGCCTCCGGCGCGCCGCTGACCATCGCCACGTACGCGCGCGAGGTGCGCATCGACTTCGGCGTGCTGACCACCGACGCCAGCCGCGTGGTCGGCTTCACCGAGAAGCCGAGCATGGACTACCGCGTGTCCATGGGCGTGTACGGTCTGAGCCGCGACACCCTCGACGGCTACACCCCCGGGCTGCCGCTCGGCTTCGACGAGCTCGTCCTCGACCTGCTCGGGGCCCAGAACCCGCCGCACGCCTACGAGTTCGACGGCTACTGGCTCGACATAGGACGCCCCGACGACTACGACCGGGCCAACGCCGAGTTCACCAGCCGCAAGTCCCTGCTGCTCAAGGGAGCCTGAGCACCTCATGCGCATCCTCGTCCTGGGAGCCACCGGCTACCTCGGAGCCCACGTCGCACGCCGGCTCCGCGCCCTGGCGGACGTACGGGTCCTCCACGGCGGGCGCTCGCCCGGCGCCGAGTACGGCATCGACCTCGCCGCCGACCGCACCGGGCGGCTGGCCGAGACCCTCGCGGCGGCGGCCCCCGACGCCGTGGTCAACTGCGCGGGCGCGACCGCGGGCGACCCGGTCGCGCTCGCCGAGGCCAACGCCCGCGGCCCCGCCGTCCTGTGCGCGGCCCTCGGCGAGGCCGCCCCGGCGGCCCGCCTGGTGCACCTGGGCTCGGCCGCCGAGTACGGCCCGGGCGCCTTCGGCGTCCGGGTGGGGGAGTCCGCCCCCGCGTCCCCGGTCACCCCGTACGGCGTCACGAAGCTGGCCGGGACGGTCGCCGTGGCCGCATCCGGCCTGGACGCGGTGGTGCTGCGCGTGGGCAACCCGGTCGGGCCCGGCGCGCCGGCCACCGGTCTGCCCGGCAGGATCACCGCCCTGCTGGGCGCGGCCGGCCAGGACCCGCGGGCGGTGCTGCGCCTCGGAGACCTGTCCGCGTACCGCGACTTCGTCGACGTACGGGACGTGGCCCGCGCGGCCGCACTCGCGGCGACCGTGCCCGGGCCGCTGCCACCGGTGCTCAACATCGGCGCGGGCGAGGCCGTACCGGTGCGCGAGCTGGTGCACGGCCTGGCCCACCGGGCGGGCTTCCGGGGGCGGATCGAGGAGGACCCGGGCGGCACGGCCGGCTCCGCCCGCTCGGCCGAGGTCTCGTGGCAGTGCTCCGACATCACCGCCGCGGCCCGGGCGCTGGGGTGGCGCCCGCAGCGGCGGCTGGACGAGATGCTCGCCTCGCTGTGGGACGCGGGCCGCGGTGGCCGCGCGGCCGCCCGCGACGGCAGCCGCGTGCCATGAGCCTGCTCGTGCCGCTGTACGTCCATCCGGCGGAGGACCCGGGTGCCTGGGCCCTGCTGATCGGAGCGGCGTCCCGGACCTACGCGGTGGTGCTCAACCCCGCGAGCGGTCCGGGCCCGCGCCCCGATCCCGCGTTCACGGCGGCGGCCGCCGCCCTGCGCGCGGCCGGCGCCCGGCTGCTCGGCTACGTCGACACCGCCTACGGGGCCCGGGACGCGGCGGAGGCCCACTACGAGATGCTCCGGTACCAGGAGTGGTACGGGGCCGACGGCTGCTTCCTCGACCGGGTGAGCGCCGGCGTGGAGGGGCTGCGCGGCTGCCGCCGCCTGGTCCGCTCGCTGCGCCGGCTCGGCGCGGGGACCGTCGTCCTGAACCCGGGCGTCCACCCCGCGCCCGGGTACCTGCGCCTCGCCGACCTGGTCGTCACCTTCGAGGGCGACTGGTCCACGTACGTCACGCGGTTCAGCCGGCCCGGGTGGACGGCCCGTCATCCGCCCGAGCGCTTCTGCCACCTGGTCCACGCCGTCCCGGAGGCGCTCGTCCCCCTCGCCGTGCGCACCGCCCACGACCGGGGCGCGGCCGTCTGCGGCCCCGTCACCGGCGAACTCCCCAACCCCTGGAGCCGCCCGACCCCGGCTCTCACCGCCCCGCCACCCTGACGCCGGCCCCGCGAGCCCCGACGGCGGTGCGCGGCTGCTTCCCCGGCGGTCGTACGCGCGGCCGTGGCGCTGCCGCCGCGGGACCGCTCCGCCCGGCATCATGGCCGGGTGACGACGGAAACCGGCGACGCCCCCCGGGACGGGACGAGCGAGCCACCGGTACTGCTGCCCTACGCGGATCCGGCGTTCGTCGCGGACCCCTTCCCGCTGTACCGGCGGCTGCGCGAGGAGGGCCCCGTCCGGCGCGCCGTCATCGCGGGCGGGCTGGAGGCCTGGCTCGTCACCCGCTACGAGGACGGGCTCGCGGCGCTGTCCGACCCCCGCCTCAGCAGCGACGTGCGCGACGCCACGGACACCCGCCTCCTGCGGCAGCTGCCCGGCGCGGAGCGCGAGGCGATGCTGGGCAACATGCTCCGCAGCGACCCGCCCGACCACACCCGCCTGCGACGCCTGGTCTCCAAGGCGTTCACCGCCCACCGGGTGGCCGCGATGCGGCCCCGCATCCAGGCCCTCACCGACGGGCTGCTGGACGCCGTCCTCCCGGCCGGGCGCGCCGACCTCGTCGCGGACTTCGCGCTGCCGCTGCCGGTCGCGGTGATCAGCGAACTGCTGGGGGTGCCGGTGGACGACCGCCACGACTTCCAGCACTGGACGGACCGCCTGATCACCCGGGGCGAGGAGCCGCCGGACCCCGCCGTGGTGAACGAGGCGTGGCAGCACATGCGCGCCTACGTGACCGCGCTCATCCAGGACAAGCGCTCCCACCCCGGTGATGACCTGCTCAGCGGCCTCGTCACCGCCCGGGACGAGGAGCAGCGGCTGACCGAGGACGAGCTGATCGCCATGGTCTTCCTGCTGCTGGCCGCCGGCTACATCACCACGGTCAACCTGATCGGCGGCGGCCTCGTGATGCTGCTGGCCCACCCCGGCCAGCTCGACCGGCTGCGCCGCGACCCGGAGCTCCTGCCGGGCGCCGTCGAGGAGTTCCTCCGCTACGACGGCCCGGTCAGCCCCGGCATCGCCCGGTTCGCCCGCGAGGACGTCGAGATCGCGGGGGTGGCCGTCCCGCGCGGCTCGACCGTGCTCATCGCCTCGGCCATCGCCGACCGCGACCCGGCGCGGTTCCCCGACCCCGACCGCCTGGACATCACCCGGCAGGACAACGCCCACCTGGCGTTCGGGCACGGCATCCACTACTGCCTGGGCGCACCGCTGGCCCGGCTGGAGGGGCAGATCGCCATCGGTACGGCCCTGCGCAGGCTCCCCGGGCTCGCCCTCGCCGTCCCGCCGGACGAGATCCCGTGGCGCCCCGGCGGCCTGCGCGGCCCCCAGCGCCTCCCGGTGACCTTCACCCCAGGCGGCCCTTGAGGCCCCGGGCGCACGGCCGTGCGGTGAGCGGCCGTGCGGTGCGCGGCCGTTCGGCGGCGGCCGGCGCCCGCCGCGCCCGTGGCCGACCGGGTGAACCGTCGCTTCCGGCCGTACCGCACACGGGTGCTTTTCCCCCTCCGGCGGGGGATGGACGGCCCGCGCCGGGGAACCCTCCCCGGACGGCGGCGCACCCCGGGGTGCGCCCGCGGCCCGGCAGCAGGAGGAGCAGCTTGGACACCACCCCACCTCCGCGTACCCGCCCCGCGCCCCGTACCGCCCGCACCCTGGCGGCCGTACTCGGCTGGTCCGCCGGGGCCGCGCTGCTGGCCGGGTGCGGGGCTCCGGCGCCCCGGCAGGATGCGGCCCGCAACGCGGCGGCCGCCTTCGAGCGGGCCCTGACCGCATCCGACTACGCCGGGGCGTGCGAACTGCTGGCGCCCGCCACCCGCGAGCAGCTGGAGCAGGAGGAGAAGCGTTCCTGCGCCGAGGCCCTGTCCGGTGAGGACCTGCCGCGCGGAGGCCCCGTACGGGGCACCGAGGTGTACGGCAGGCAGGCGATGCTGCGGCTGACGGACGACACGCTGTTCCTGTCGCAGTTCCACGGCGGCTGGAAGGTGGTGGCCGCGGGATGTACGCCGCGCCCGGACCGGCCGTACCAGTGCACGCTGAAGGGAGAATGAGATGAAAGGTCTCTTCGCCGGCTGTCTCACGCTCATCCTGGGCGGCCTCGGCTACTTCCTCGCCATCGGGGTGATGCACCGGTGAGCGCGGCCGCCGACGACACCGACGGCAAGGACGAGGGCGGCGGGCGCGGCGGCCGGCGGAGTTTCTGGCGCGACAACAGCCTCACGCTCGCCTTCGGAGCCGCGTTCCTGCTCGTACTGGCCGGTCAGGCGATCGCCGGGCACGCCGAGTTCAACGAGGCGCTCGCCGTCGACGGACTGGAGAGCGTCGGCTTCGGGCCCTACCTGATGTCCTCCGACTTCGCGGTCGACGTCACCGAGAACTGGCAGTCGGAGTTCCTGCAGTTCTTCCTCTACATCTTCGGAACCGTGTACCTCCTCCAGCGCGGCTCCCCGGAGTCGAAGGAACTGCACAAGGCCGGGCCCGAGAGCGAGCGCGACCAGCGCATGGGCGGACACGCCCGCGCCGACTCGCCGCGCTGGGCGGGCACCGGGGACTGGCGCCAGCACCTGTACGCGCGCTCGCTCGGCACGGTGATGGCCGTGCTGTTCCTGCTGTCCTGGTTCACCCAGTCCGTCACCGGCGTCGCGGCGTACGACGCCGAGCAGCTGCGGCAGCTCCAGGACCCGGTCGGCTGGGGCGCCTACCTGGCCTCGGCCGACTTCTGGAACCGGTCGCTGCAGAACTGGCAGTCGGAGCTGCTGGCCGTCGCGTCGATGGCGATCCTGTCCGTGTACCTGCGCCAGCGCGGCTCCCCGGAGTCCAAGCCGGTCGGCGCCCCGCACACCGCCACGGGCGTCGAGGGCTGAGGCCGTCCCGTACGGTTAGGCTCGGCCCATGACTGTGCTCGTATACGAAGACTTCGGGACCGGACGCCACCGGGAAGCCTCGCTGATCAGGCACGCCCTGGGCAGCGTCCACGACGAGGAGCTGGTGGCCGGCCTGGCCGGTGGGATCGGCTTCATGTACTTCGTCTTCGAGTACGAGGGGCGGCTGCCGATCCTCTCGATCGTGGCCCAGGCCCATCCCGAGCCCTGGGTGCAGGTCGCGCTGGGCCGCCTGCGCGTCCCGTACGAGGCCACCCGCGCGATGAACCCGCGCTGGGGCCGGGTACGCGCCGCCCTGGACCAGGGGCAGCCGGCGTTCTGCGTGGTCGAACGCTCCTCGCTGCCCTGGCACGCGGCCGACCCGGACGCCGCGATGACCGGCACCGACCCCTACACCGTCGTCATCGCCGGCTACGACGGCGACGACCTGCTGGTCGAGGACGGCGCCGAGACGCCCTACCGGATCGACCGCGAGGAGTTCGGCGCGGCCTGGACCGCGCACCGCAAGGGCCGCCACCAGCTGATCGTGCCCACCGGGCCGCCCGAGGGCGAACCGGACGTGGCGGGGGCGATCGCCTCCACCGTCACGCACCTCACCGGGCCCGTGCTGGGGAACGAGTTCGACGTGAACTTCGGCTTCAGCGGCATGGAGAAGCTCGCCGCCCAGCTGCGCGACGGCACCACCCCGGCCGGCTGGGAGCACCGGTTCGGCAGCTCGCCGGAGGCCCTGCGCGCCGGCACCGGACGGCTGTACGCCTGCCTGGAGGAGGAGTGGACGGCCCCGGGCGCGACCCGGCCGCTGTACGCCGATTTCCTCGACCTCGCCGGGCGTCCGGAGGCCGCCGGACTGTTCCGCGAGTCCGCCGGCCAGTGGTCGGAACTGGCCCTGCTCGCCCGGGACGCCGACCCGCAGGCCGGCGCGCAGGAACGCCGGGCGCTCTTCGACGCCTGCGCGGAACGCGTCGACCGCTGCGTGGACCTGGAGCGCCGGGCGGTGCGGGCGCTGGAGAAGTAGCGCCCGAGCGGCCCCGCCCCCCTCTCAGGTCCCGCAGTACTTCTTGACGAGCTCGTACGAGTGGACGCGGTCGCGGAGGTCGTAGACGGGGGTGGTCAGCATCAGCTCGTCCGCCCCGGTCTCGGCGGCCAGTCGTGCGAGCCGCCGCACGACGGTCTCCGGGGTGCCGACGGCCTGCTGCGCGCGGAAGCCGGCCAGCGCCTGCTGCTCCTGCTCCGTGAAGGGGTGGGCGGCCGCCTGCGCCGGCGTGGGGAAGGGCATGTCGCTCACGCCCTTCAGGAGCCCGGCCTTGACGACGTTCATCGGGCCGCCGCGCCACTGGGCTTCCTCCTCCGTCTCCGCGCACACCGTCTCCACGCACAGCAGCACCCGGGGCCGCTCGCACCAGCGGGAGGGGGTGAACGCCGCCCGGTAGCGTTCCAGGGCCGCGCGGGTGTTCTCCGGCCGGATGTGGTGCGCGAGGGCGACCGGCAGCCCGAGCTCCGCGGCCAGAGCGGCCCCCTCGCTGCTGGAGGCCAGCAGCCACGGCTCCGGCAGCGGGCCGAGGGCCACCTCGTCCACCAGGTACGCCAGGACCGCGGCCACGTCGTCGCGGTACTCCGCGTCCGTCGTCGGCCCGGCCCCGCGGCGCAGCGCCCGTGCGATGGCTTCGTCGAAGGTGCCGGGGCCGCGGCCGATGCCCAGGTCGATGCGGTCCTCGTGCAGCGCGGCCAGCGTTCCCCACTGTTCCGCCAGGGTGAGGGGTGCGTGGTTGGGGGCCAGCACGCCGCCCGAGCCGAGGCGGATGCCGGAGGTGGAGGCCGCGGCGTGGGCGGTCAGCACCACGGGCGGGAAGGCCCCGATCGCGGGGGAGTGGTGGTGCTCGGCGTACCAGATCCGGTGGTAGCCCAGGCGTTCCAGCTCCTGCGCGAAGGCCGCGGTGTCCCGCAGGGTGTCCACCGCCCGGGTGCCGGTCTGGACCATCGCCACTTCGAGCGCCGAGAGAGGTATGTCGATCATGTCGTCAGCATAGGGAGCGGGCACCGGGGGGACGCCCGCCGTGATTCCTTTCCGGCCAGGGGGCGGGCAGTTGACAGGAGGTGCCCCTCTGCCCGACCCTTTCACTACTTGCCTAGTGAAAGGGTGGTGATGGGGCGTGCTGGAATACCGCATCGACCGGCGCAGCGGCATCGCCACGTACCTGCAGATCGTCCAGCAGACCAAACAGGCCCTGCGCCTGGGCCTGTTGGAGCCCGGCGACAAACTGCCGGCCGCGCGCGAGGTCGTGGAGGCCACCGCCATCAACCCCAACACCGTCCTCAAGGCCTACCGCGAACTGGAACGCGAAGGACTCGTCGAGGCGAAGCGGGGGATGGGCACCTTCATCCGGAAGTCCCTGGGCGGTGCCCCGGCCGGCTCTCCGCTGCACGACGAACTCGCCGACTGGGCACGGCGGGCCGGAGCCGCCGGGATGGAACGGGACGACGTGGCCGCCCTCTTCGCATCCGTACTCGACCAGCACTTCAAGGGGGACGACACCGCATGACGGACATCGTGATCGAGGCGGAAGGCCTCGGCCTGCGCTACGGACGCCGGGGGGAGTGGGCGCTGCGCGCGTGCTCGTTCCGGCTGCCCGAAGGCCGGATCTGCGCACTCGTCGGCCCGAACGGGGCGGGCAAGTCGAGCCTGCTGACGCTCGCGGCCCGGCTCGCCCTCCCCACCGAGGGCACCCTGCGCACGGCGCCGCGCGAGGAACTGGCCTACGTGGGGCAGGACAAGCCCCTCTACCCGCAGCTCACCGTCGGCGAGACCCTGCGCCTGGGCGCGGAACTCAACCCGGGCCGGTGGGACGCGAAGACGGCCGAACGCATCGTGGAAGGCGGGAGCCTGGGCCATGACCGCCGGATCCGGACGCTCTCCGGCGGCCAGCGCACCCGCGTCGCCCTGGCCCTCGCCCTCGGCAAGCGCCCCCGCCTGCTGCTCCTGGACGAGCCGATGGCCGACCTCGACCCGCTCGCCCGGCACCAGCTCATGGGCGTGCTGATGGCCGACGCCGCCGAGAACGGCACCTCCGTGCTGATGTCCTCGCACATCCTCACCGAGCTGGAGGGGGCCTGCGACCACCTCCTCCTCGCCGACGGCGGCCGGATCCGCCTCTCCGGCCCCATCGACGAGATCGGCGCGGCACACCGGCTGCTCACCGGCCCCGTCGGCGCCGCCGCCGAACTCGCCCGCCACACCGTCGTGGAGAGCCGTACGACGGGCCGCCAGCTCACCGCGCTCGTGCGGCCGGGCGGGCCCGTCGACGGCCGCACCTGGCAGGTGGCCCACCCGTCCCTGGAGGAACTCCTGCTCGCGCACCTGCGCTCCCCCGACGCCCCGTCGTTCGCCGCCGCCGACTCCCTCGCCGCCGCGGGGGTGCGGGCATGAGCACGCTGACGCTGAAGGGCCCCTACTGGGCCACCGTCCGCCAGCACCGGCGCGCGGCGTGGGCGGTGCCCGCCCTGATCGCCGCCGGACTGGCCCTGGTCGTCGCCCTGCGGATGTGGGCCGGCCCCCGCGGCATCCCGTACCCGAACCGCGGGTACAACGTACTGCGGCTCTTCATGGAGTTCGGCGGCACCTACCTGCTGCTCCTGCCGGTGCTCGTGGGCGCCTTCGTGGCCGGTCCCATGACGGCCCGCGAACTGGAGAGCGGCACCTGGCGGCTCGCCCTCACCCAGTCGACCACCCCCAGGGCCTGGCTCGGTGCGAAGGTCCTGGTCGCCGCCGTGGTGGCGGCCCTCGGATCGGCCGCGCTGGTCGCGGTGTACCGCCTCGGCTGGGACCGGGTGGCCGGCACCTACCAGCTCGCCTGGTCCGACCGGGGAACGTACGAGGCCACCGGCCCGGTGCTCGTCGCGTACTGCCTGCTCGGGGTGGCCCTCGGAGCGCTCGTCGGGCAGCTGGTCCGGCGCACCCTCGCGGCCATGGCGGTCACCGGCCTCCTCACCGGCCTGGTGCTGCTGGGCCTCGGCTCCCTGCGCTGGTCGGTCCTGTCCACGCAGACCGCCACCATGCCCCTGTCCGGGAACCCGGCCCGACTGGTACCGCACGACGCCCTCCTGACGGACGTGGGCTTCCTCACCGCCACGGGCGGGCGGCTGCCCGCGCACACCTGCATCGAGCGGAAGCACGACGCGGCCGCATGCTTCGCCGACCTGCACGTCACCGCCCGCTACGCCGAGTTCCACCCGGCGTCGCACTACTGGCCGACGCAACTCATGGAAACCTCCCTCGTCCTCGCCCTCTCCGCCGCCGCCCTCTACGCGGCGTTCCGCCTCCTGCGCGCCCGGCGCGGCTGAGACCCGCCGTGTGGGCCGGGCACCGGGCCCGGCCCACACGGATGAAAACGGCGTGCGCACCGCCGGGGGAGATGCCACAGTCACCGGCGTGACCTTGATGAACCTGCTGGTGGACTTCGCCTCGACCGGCCGGATCGGCCCGCTCCACTGCGGGATGCCCCTGTCCGGGGCCGAGGCGCTCCTCGGCCCCGGACGCCCGCACCCCGTCATCCGGATGAAGGGCCCCGACTTCGACGGCTACCCGCACTCCTGGGACGGGCTGGACCTCGTCGTCACGCAGCGGAAGGTCAGCGGGATCTGGATACGGCTGCGCCCGGGTGCGCCGGTCAGGCTGCCGCCCCTCGTCCTCGCGAACGCCGGGGAGTACGAGGCGACCGTCCTGCGCGAGGACCTGATCGCCGCCCTCGACGCCGCGCGGTGCCGGCACGAGGCCAACCCGGTCCTGGCCTTCGGCGAACAGTCGAGCATCCTCACCCGCCCCGCCGACGTCTGCGCGGTGTTCGCCCTCCCGGGCAGCGACGAACCCGCACCCCACCGCGACCGCTTCCACCTGTCCGTGCTCCACAAGCACACGGTGTGACAGGGGGGGGCGCACGGGCCGGGCCGGGACGCGGACGCGCGGCCGGCCCTCGACGCGGCGACGCTGCACGCGTACGACAGACGGCCGCGAGCCGGCACCTGCACCGCTCCGCCGACGGCCGCACCCTGCGCCGGCTCAGGTGACGGCCGCCGCC
>NZ_JBEZKZ010000067.1:0-41801 GCF_040651895.1 Streptomyces sp. NPDC048352 | reverse complement strand
CTCTGGGGAGGCGACCCACGGCGACCGAGGTGACCGAGGCGGTGACGGGCATGTGGTTCGACTCCGGGCGGGTCTGTCTGGACCTGCTGGCCACTGCGCGCGTCCCCGTACTCCCGCGGCGGCTCCTCGCTCAGCAGCGCCACCACCTCCGCGGCCCGCCGCGCGCCCAGCGCCCCGGCGCCGTCCAGCAGGGCCCGCGCCAGCCGCGGGTGCAGCCCCAGCCGGGCCATCCGCAGCCCGCGCGGGGTCGCCCGCCCGGCGCCGTCCACCGCGCCGACGGCCACCAGCACCTCCCGGGCGGCGGCCATCGCTCCGGCGGGCGGCGCGTCCAGCAGCGCCAGCCCGGCGGCGTCCGGGTCGCCCCAGCAGGCGGCCTGGAGCGCGAACTGCGCCAGGTCCGCGATCCGGATCTCGGGGGAGGGGAAGGCGGGCAGCCGCCCGTCCTCCGCCTCGGACCAGCAGCGGTACACCGTCCCCGGCGCCTCGCGTCCCGCCCGGCCCGCCCGCTGCCGGCCGGCCGCGCGGGAGGCCCGTACGGTCGCCAGCGCGCCCAGCCCCCGGGCGTGGTCCACCCGGGGCTCGCGGGCCAGCCCGGAGTCCACGACCACGCGGACGCCCGGCACGGTCAGGCTCGACTCCGCGACGGCGGTGGACAGGATCACCCGGCGGTGCGCCGAGGCGGTCAGCGCCGCGTCCTGCACCGCCGCCGGAGCCCGGCCGTGGACCTGGAGCACCTCCGCGTCCATGCCGGCCAGCTGCCCCGCGACCCGGGCGATCTCGCCGACGCCGGGCAGGAAGCACAGCACGTCGCCGGACCGTTCCGCCAGGGCCCGGCGCACCACCGAGGCCACGTGCGCGAGCTGCGCCGGATCCACCCGCATCCCGTGCGGCGGCCGCACCGGCCGGGCCGGCGGCGCCCACACCGTCTCCACCGGGTGCGCCACCCCGGCGGCCTCCACCACCGGCGCGTCCCCCAGCAGCCGGGCCCAGCCGGCCGCGTCGGTCGTCGCCGAAGCCGCCACCAGGCGCAGCTCCGGGCGCAGGGTCTCCCGTACGTCCAGCAGGAAGGCGGCGACGGTGTCGGCGTCCAGGTGCCGCTCGTGGCACTCGTCCAGGACCACCACGTCGACGCTGGCCAGCTCCTGGTCGCGCTGGAGGCGCTGGAGCAGCACCCCGGTGGTCACCACCTCCACGACCGTGTCCCGGCCCACGGCCCGCTCGCCGCGCACGGTGAAGCCCACCGCCCCGCCGACGGCCCCGCCCAGCAGCCACGCCATCCGCCGAGCCGCCGCCCGGGCGGCGATCCGGCGGGGCTCGGCGACCACGACCCGGCGCCGTGGCCCGCCGCCCACCAGGCCGGCCAGCACCAGCGGCACCAGCGTGGTCTTGCCGGTGCCGGGCGGCGCGCAGAGCACCGCGGTGCCGTGGGCGTCCAGCGCGGAGACGAGCGCGGGCACCGCCTCCCGTACGGGAAGGGCGTCGAGGGAGGCCTGGCGGATCAAGGGATCAGTCCCTCTCGCACACGAAGATCGCGGTGCCGGGGATCAGGTTGCCGCGCAGCGGGGACCAGCCGCCCCACTCCTGGGCGTTCCAGGCGGGCCACTCCGGCTCGACCAGGTCCACCAGGCGGAACCCGCCCGCGACCACGTCCCGGACCCGGTCGCCGAGGGTGCGGTGGTGCTCCACGTACACCGCGCGGCCCTGTTCGTCCTGCTCGACGTACGGCGTCCGGTCGAAGTAGGAGGCGGAGACCGAGAGCCCCTCGGGGCCCGGCTCGTCGGGGAACGCCCAGCGGAGCGGATGGGTGACGGAGAAGACCCAGCGGCCGCCGGGCCGCAGGACGCGGTGCACCTCCCGCATCACGTTCACCGGGTCGGCGACGAAGGGGACGGCCCCGTACGCGGAGCAGGCGAGGTCGAAGGAGCCGTCGCGGAAGGGCAGCCTCCCCGCGTCGGCCTCCACGAGCGGCACGTCGCCGCCGATGCGCAGGGCGTGCTGGAGCTGGCGGTGGGAGAGGTCCAGGGCGACCGGGCGGGCGCCCCGGGCGGCGAGCCAGCGCGAGCACTGCGCGGCGCCGGCGCCGATCTCCAGGACGTCCTTGCCCTTGAGGGAGGCGGCCGGGCCCAGCAGCGCGGCGTCCGCCTCGTCGAGGCCCTCGGGCCCCCAGACGAAGCGGTCGTCGCCCAGGAACGCGCCGTGCTCGCTCTGGTACTCGTCGGCGTTGCGGTCCCACCAGCCGCGGCTCGCGCGGCTGCTCTCCGCCTCGCCCGCGTCACGCCGCGTGGCCTCGGCGTCCTCCTCGGCGGCGCCGGCCGTCCCGGGCGCGTCTTCGGGGGCGTAGTCCTCTTGGTTCATGGGGCCCGTCGTCGTAGTCTGCGTATGGCTGGAAGATGCGGCTGGCGGGAAGTTTGCGGATCGCTCATCGCCGCGTCACCGCCCACGAATTGCGCCGGTTATGCGGTGATCTGCCCGCGGTGTGCGCCTTCGCGCATTGACCCTGTCCGGCTGCCCCCGTATGCTACAAGTTGCGCTGCGAGCCTGTGCTCCTCAGACCTAGCAGGCTGCGCTTGCTTCTGTTGATGTCCCCTCGGTTTTCGAGGCCCTACCGCTCCAGCGGATTCGGGGCTTCCTTGGCTGTCCGGCTTCGGCAGATGCCGATAAGGGCTCCCGGCGTAGCAGTACCTACGACTTTCTGTCCGTAACCGGAGCCCTTTCCCACATGACGAGCAGCACCGAGACCACCGCCACCACCCCTCCGCAGGTAGCGGTCAACGACATCGGCGACGCGGACGCGTTCCTCGCGGCGATCGACGAGACGATCAAGTACTTCAACGACGGCGACATCGTCGACGGCGTCATCGTCAAGGTGGACCGGGACGAGGTTCTCCTCGACATCGGTTACAAGACGGAAGGCGTGATCCCGAGCCGCGAGCTCTCGATCAAGCACGACGTCGACCCGAACGAGGTCGTCAAGGTCGGCGACGAGATCGAGGCCCTGGTTCTCCAGAAGGAGGACAAGGAAGGCCGCCTGATCCTGTCCAAGAAGCGCGCTCAGTACGAGCGTGCCTGGGGCACGATCGAGAAGATCAAGGAAGAAGACGGCATCGTCACCGGTACCGTCATCGAGGTCGTCAAGGGTGGTCTCATCCTCGACATCGGCCTCCGCGGCTTCCTGCCGGCCTCCCTCGTCGAGATGCGCCGCGTCCGCGACCTCCAGCCCTACGTGGGCAAGGAGCTCGAGGCGAAGATCATCGAGCTGGACAAGAACCGCAACAACGTGGTCCTGTCCCGCCGCGCCTGGCTCGAGCAGACCCAGTCCGAGGTTCGCCAGACGTTCCTCACCACCCTGCAGAAGGGTCAGGTCCGCTCCGGCGTCGTCTCCTCGATCGTCAACTTCGGTGCCTTCGTGGACCTGGGCGGCGTCGACGGTCTCGTGCACGTCTCCGAGCTTTCCTGGAAGCACATCGACCACCCGTCCGAGGTCGTCGAGGTCGGTCAGGAAGTCACCGTCGAGGTCCTCGACGTGGACATGGACCGCGAGCGCGTCTCCCTGTCGCTGAAGGCGACGCAGGAGGACCCGTGGCAGCAGTTCGCCCGGACCCACCAGATCGGCCAGGTCGTCCCGGGTAAGGTCACCAAGCTGGTTCCGTTCGGTGCGTTCGTCCGCGTGGACGAGGGCATCGAGGGTCTGGTCCACATCTCCGAGCTGGCCGAGCGCCACGTGGAGATCCCGGAGCAGGTCGTCCAGGTCAACGACGAGATCTTCGTCAAGGTCATCGACATCGACCTCGAGCGTCGCCGGATCTCGCTGTCCCTGAAGCAGGCCAACGAGTCCTTCGGTGCCGACCCGGCGTCGGTCGAGTTCGACCCGACCCTGTACGGCATGGCCGCGTCCTACGACGACCAGGGCAACTACATCTACCCCGAGGGCTTCGACCCCGAGACCAACGACTGGCTCGAGGGCTACGAGACCCAGCGCGAGACGTGGGAGCGCCAGTACGCCGAGGCGCAGGTCCGCTTCGAGCAGCACCAGGCGCAGGTCATCAAGAGCCGCGAGGCCGACGAGGCCGCTGCCGCCGAGGGCGCTGCCGCCCCGGCCGCCGGTGGCAACGCCGGTGCGGGCGTCTCGGGTGGCGGTTCGTACTCCTCCGAGGGTGCGGACGAGACCTCCGGCGCCCTGGCGTCGGACGAGGCCCTGGCCGCGCTCCGCGAGAAGCTGGCCGGCGGCCAGAGCTGATCGCAGCGCATCGCACTCCGGTGTGAGCTGAGCTGAGCAGAACGACGAGGCCCGTCCCCTTCGGGGGGCGGGCCTCGTCGCGTTGCGTTTCTGTGAATGCGGCCAACCGGGGAATGGGGGCGCGACCTTGGACGTTCTGTGCAGAGAACACGGCGCGAGGGAGGAGTGGTGACGGTGCTTGATCCACAGGGTCTGTACGAATGGGATGCCAAGGGTCTGGCGGTGGCAGACCTGGCGCTCGCCCAGGACTCGGCCGGACTGGTCATGCTCTACCACTTCGAGGGGTACATCGACGCGGGCGAGACCGGCGAGCAGATCGTCGAACGGCTCCTGGACACCCTGCCCCACCAGGTGGTGGCCCGCTTCGACGCGGACCGGCTGGTGGACTACCGGGCGCGCCGCCCCCTGCTGACCTTCCAGCGCGACCACTGGACCGAGTTCGAGGAGCCCCGCCTGGAGGTGCGCCTCGTCCAGGACGCCACCGGCGCGCCCTTCCTGCTGCTCTCCGGCCCCGAGCCGGACGTGGAGTGGGAGCGCTTCGCCGTGGCCGTCCGGCAGATCGTGGAGCGGCTCGGGGTCCGGCTCTCGGTCAACTTCCACGGCATCCCGATGGGCGTGCCGCACACCCGGCCCGTCGGCATCACCCCGCACGGCAACCGCACCGACCTGATGCCCGGCCACCGCAGCCCCTTCGACGAGGCCCAGGTACCGGGCAGCGCGGAGTCGCTGGTCGAGTTCCGCCTCGCCCAGGCCGGGCACGACGTCCTCGGCGTCGCCGCACACGTACCGCACTACGTCGCCCGCTCCCCGTACCCCGACGCGGCCCTGACCGTGCTGGAGGCGATCACGGCCGCCACCGGGCTCGTCCTGCCGGCCGTCGCGCACGCCCTGCGCACCGAGGCGCACCGGACCCAGACGGAGATCGACCGGCAGATCCGCGAGGGCGACGAGGAACTCGTCAGCCTGGTCCAGGGACTGGAGCACCAGTACGACGCCGCGGCCGGGGCCGAGACCCGGGGCAACATGATCGCCGAAGCGGCCGAGATCCCCTCCGCGGACGAGATCGGCCGGGAGTTCGAGCGGTTCCTGGCGGAGCGCGAGGGCGAGGCGTAGCACGCTGCCCGACGCCGGCCGCTGTTCCCCGGCGGCGCGGCACCGCCTAGGGTGCTGACCATGCTGAAAGTGGGCCTGACGGGCGGAATCGGAGCCGGCAAGAGCGAGGTCTCGCGGCTGCTGGCGCAGTACGGGGCGGTCGTCGTGGACGCCGACCGGATCGCGCGGGAGGTCGTGGAGCCGGGCACGCCCGGGCTCGCGGCCGTGGTGGAGGCCTTCGGGGAGTCCGTGCTCACGGCCGACGGCCGCCTGGACCGCCCCGGTCTGGGTGCCGTCGTCTTCGCCGACCCGGCGAAGCTCCGGATCCTGAACGCCATCGTGCACCCGCTCGTGGGGGCCCGGTCCGCCGAGCTGGAGCGGGCGGCGGGGCCCGACGCGATCGTGGTGCACGACGTACCCCTCCTGGCGGAGAACGGGCTCGCGCCGCTGTACGACCTGGTCGTGGTCGTGGACGCGGCCCCCGGCACCCAGCTGGCCCGGCTGACCGCGCTGCGCGGGATGGCCGAGGAGGAGGCGCGGGCCCGGATGGCCGCCCAGGCCACGCGGGAGCAGCGGCTGGCGGTGGCCACCCTCGTGATCGACAACGACGGGCCGCTGGAGGCGCTGGAACCGCAGGTGCGCAAGGTGTGGGAAGAGCTCACCGAGCGGGCCGCGCGGAGCGCCGCCGAGGGCGCCGGGCCCGCGGAATAGGGGGAGCGGCGGGGTGCGTTGAACGCGCCCGTAGAGGGAAGGAAAGACACCGTGTCCGATACCACGCCCCCGCCGCCGTCCACCGGACCCGGATCCGGACCCGGGGAATCGTCCGGAGCCGGATCATCCGGTTCTGTGAGTCCCGAAACGCACGTCATCGACTACCGGGCCGCCGAGCAGCTGCTGGCCGCCCGGGACCCGCGCGGCGCGGTCCGGCTGCTCGACTCCGTCATAGCCGCCCACCCCGAGAACACCGCGGCCCGCCTCCTGCGCGCCCGCGCCTTCTTCGCGGCGGCCCAGCTGCGGCCCGCACAGCTGGAGTTCGAGCTGGTGCTGGAGCGGGAGCCGGACAACGCCTTCGCCCACTTCGCGCTCGCCCGCACCCACGAGCGGTCGGGGCGCCCGGAACAGGCCCGGCGCCACTTCCGGCTCGCCGCCGCCCTCGATCCGCAGCCCGAGTACCTGGAGGCGGCCCGCTTCGAGCGCTGAGCCGGCGCCCGGAAGGGGGACGCCGGCGGTTCAGCGGCTGCGCGGGGGTTCGTACGGGGGGACGTCCGGGCCCGGCTGGTAGTGGGGGCCCTGGTGCATGTGCCGGACGACGACGGCCAGGTCGACGGCCGCCACCAGCGCGAGCGCCGCGCAGGCGGCCGCCCACCCGGTGCGGGCGGCCAGCGAGAACGCGGCCGCCCCGCCGGCGGCCCAGACCAGCCCCCACAGGCTCAGCCAGAACCGCAGCCGCAGCGGACTGCGGGCGGTCACCGGCTCGTTTCCGGTACGCATGGCCATCACCTCGCCCTGGGTGGAAGCCTTGCTTCCATGGTCCCACGCGGGGTGGGGCGGGTCAGGGGTTGAGCTTGTCCACCGCCGTCGTGGTCGTCTTCCTGAAGGCGGGCACGGGCGCGTCGGGCAGGTTGCCCATCTGCCCCCACTTCACGACGGTCACGGTGGAGCCGTCGCGCCCGATCCCGTACAGGTGCACGCCCGGCTCCGAGTCCGGGACGGAGGCGCCGACCCCGTAGACGTGGGCGCCCTCTTCGACGGCCAGCCTGCCGTAGTCCTGCCAGGAGGCCGTCCCGCCCGGGTTCGCGCGCAGCCAGTCGGCGGCGCAGGCGGCCACCTTGCGCTCCAGAGCGGCCGCGAGCCTGGCCGCGGCGGCGTCCGAGGCGGCCCGTACGGAGATCTGCACGGCGCCCGTGTCCAACTCCGTACCGAAGGTCCGGTGCCAGCTGCCGCCCGCCGGCAGGACCCCGTCCAGGCAGAAGGGCGCGTTCTCGGGCAGCCCCCTGGTGACCTTGCCCGGGTACCAGGGGGAGGAGGGGTGCGGCGGCAGGTCGGCGCCGGCCAGGAACCCGGGTGCGGTGGCCGCCGTGGCGGTGGCCGGGGCGGTGAGGACGAGGGCTGCGGCCGCCGCGAGGACGGTGGTGGCGAGGGCCGGGGCGCTGGAACGTCGGAACACGGAGTCTCCCCCTGCGGGATGCGGTCGGGACGGTTCGGGACGCGGCCGGGGTACGACCGCCCGGAGAGCCTTCCCCGGCACGGGCCGCCGCCTGCGGTTCGGGACGGAACCGTGACACGGGGCATCCCCCGGCCGGGCCGGCGCCCACGGAGGGGGCCCGTATGCGCAGGTCAGCGGGGGTTGTCAGTGGGCGCGCCTAGACTCGGCTGGAGTGGATCCGCCATGACCGGGCGGAGCCGAGCAGCAGGGAGGGGGACCCGTGACCGCGCAGCCGCCGCCGCAGCCGTCGTCGCCGCGCCATGCCGCGGTGTTCCTCCCCGCCGCCGTACCCCGGGAGGGGCGGGTGGCCTTCTGGTGCCCCGAGGGCGGCCCGCTGCCCGAGACGGGGACCCCGTACCCGCTCAAGGTGGTCCGGCCGCACGGCGACGGCGTCCGCACCCGTGAGGTGCCCGCGGTGGCGCTGTCCGTGGCCGCCGCCCTGCCGGTGCTGGTGCGGGCGGCCCGCAGCCCCGCCGCCCACCCCGCGGCCCGCGCCTGGGGCACCGCCGCCACGCAGGCGCTCTCCCTCGCCGCCCGGGGCCGTCTGCTGCCCGGGCTCACCGCCGACGGTGTCGACGCCTGGCGCGCCGGGCCGCTGGACGCCGAGGACGTGGGGTACCTGCGCGCCGTCGCCGCCGCCCTGCCGTACGAGGCGTACGCCACCCCGCTCGCCGGCCGCCGCCCGCTCGCGCTGCCCGAACCGGAGGCCCTGGTGCGGGCCTTCCTCGACGCCGTCGCCGACGTGCTGCCCCGGACGCCCGCCGCGCCGTACGCCGCCGGCCGGCCCTTCGCCGCGCTGGAGCCGCAGCGGGTGCCCGGCATACAGGAGTGGGCCGCTCAGGTCGCGGCCGGCGCCGACGCGGGGGTGGGGATCTCGCTGCGGCTCGACCTGTCCTCCTTCCGCCTGTTCGACGAGGCCGAGCCCGAGGAGGTCCGCCGCGCCGGAGCCGCCGTGGTCCAGGTCCACAGCCTCGCCGACCCCACCCTGGTCACCGACGCGGCGCAGCTGTGGGCCGGGGCGGCGGCCGCCGGATTCGGCCCGCGCGCCCGGATCGACGCCGTGCTCGCGCTGCGCCGGGCCGCCCGGGTCTGGCCCCCGCTGCTGCGCCTGCTCGACCAGCCGGTGCCGGACGCCCTCGCGCTGTCCGACCCGGAGCTGGAGGACCTGCTGGGCATCGCCGCGACGCGGCTGGCGGCGGCCGGGGTGGTGGTGCACTGGCCGCGCGAGCTGGCCCGTACGCTCACCGCGACCGCCGTCGTACGGCCGGCCGCGCCCGGCTCCGCCACCGACGGCACCGCCTTCTTCGACGCGGCCGCCCTCTTCTCCTTCTCCTGGGAACTGGCCCTGGGCGGAGACCGGCTCACCCCGGGCGAGATGGACGCCCTCGCGCAGGCCCACCGGCCCGTCGTGCGGCTGCGGGACCAGTGGGTGCGGGTCGATCCCGCGCTCGTGCGCAAGGCGCGCAAGCGGGAGCTGGGACTGCTGGACCCGGTGGACGCGCTCGCCACGGTACTGACCGGCACGGCCGAGGTGGCGGGAGAGACGGTACCGGCGGTCCCCGTGGGGGCGCTGGCCGCGCTGCGGGACCGCCTGACCGGGGACCTGGCCCCGGTGCCGGCGCCCGCCGGCCTGAAGGCGACCCTGCGGGACTACCAGCTGCGGGGGCTGGCCTGGCTGGACCTGATGACCTCGCTGGGGCTGGGCGGCTGCCTCGCCGACGACATGGGACTGGGCAAGACGGTCACCCTGATCGCCCTGCACCTGCACCGGGACCGGCCCGAGCCCACCCTCGTCGTCTGCCCGGCGTCCCTGCTGGGCAACTGGCAGCGCGAGATCGAGAAGTTCGCCCCCGGCACCCCCGTACGCCGTTTCCACGGCGCGGGCCGCAGCCTGGACGGCCTGGCCGGCGGCTTCGTCCTCACCACGTACGGGACGATGCGGGCCGCGGCCGCCCGGCTGGCCGAGCAGGACTGGGGCATGGTCGTCGCGGACGAGGCCCAGCACGTGAAGAACCCGCACTCGGCGACGGCGAAGGCGCTGCGCACCATCCCGGCCCCGGCCCGCGTGGCCCTCACCGGAACCCCCGTCGAGAACAACCTCTCCGAACTGTGGGCGCTGCTCGACTGGACGACCCCGGGGCTGCTGGGCCCGCTCACCGCCTTCCGGGCCCGCCACGCCCGCCCGGTGGAGCACCAGCAGGAGGAGGACGGCGGGAACGAGGCGGCGGTGGCCCGGCTGGCCGCCCTGGTCCGGCCGTTCCTGCTGCGCCGCAAGAAGTCCGACCCCGGCATCGCCCCCGAGCTGCCCCCGAAGACGGAGACGGACCATCCGGTGTCCCTGACCCGCGAGCAGGTCTCCCTCTACCAGGCCGCGGTGGACGAGGCGATGGCCGTGATCGAGGCGAGCGAGGGCATCGAGCGCCGCGGCATGATCATGAAGCTGCTGGCCTCGCTCAAGCAGATCTGCAACCACCCCGCGCAGTACCTGAAGGAACCCGTCCCGCAGGAGCACGGCCGGAGCGGGCACGGCCCGCGGGGGGCCGAGCCGCGCATCGCGCACCGCTCGGGCAAACTCGCCCTGCTGGACGAGCTGCTGGACACGATCCTCGCGGAAGACGGCTCGGTCCTGGTCTTCACCCAGTACGTGACCATGGCCCGGATCCTGGAACAGCACCTCACCGCCCGCGGCATCCCCTGCCAACTCCTGCACGGAGGCACCCCCGTGCCCCGCCGCGAGGAACTCGTCGACCGCTTCCAGTCCGGTGAGGTGCCCGTCTTCCTGCTGTCCCTCAAGGCCGCCGGTACCGGCCTCAACCTCACCCGCGCGGGCCATGTCGTGCACTACGACCGCTGGTGGAACCCCGCCGTCGAGGAGCAGGCCACCGACCGCGCCTACCGCATCGGCCAGACCCAGCCGGTCCAGGTGCACCGCATCATCGCCGAAGGCACCGTCGAGGACCGCATCGCCGAACTGCTGGAGGCCAAGCGGGCCCTGGCCGACGCGGTCCTCGGCTCCGGTGAGTCGGCGCTGACCGAGCTGACCGACCGCGAGCTGGCCGATCTCGTCTCCCTGCGGAGGCCGGCGTGATCACCGCGCGGGACGACCGCCGCCGCACCTTCGAGACCGTTCCCCCGGGGGTGGAGGCCGCGACGTGGTGGGGCCGGGCCTGGGTGGCCGCCCTGGAGGCGCGCGCGCAGGACGCGGCCCGCCTCCAGCGCGGGCACGCGTACGCCGCCGAGGGCCATGTCGAGGCGGTCACGGTCACCCCGGGCCGGATCGTGGCCTACGTCCGCGGCAGCCGGGCCCGCCCCTACCGCACGGAACTGTCCCTGGGCGCCTTCGCCGACGCCGAGTGGTCCGCACTGCTGGAGACGGTGGCCGCGGACCCCTCGGCCCTCGCAGCCCTGCTGGAGCGGGAGGTTCCGCAGTCCCTCGCGCAGACCGTGCTGCCCGGCGCGGGTGAGCTCGTCCCGCGCTGCTCCTGCCCGGACACCGGCCGCCCGCCCTGCAAGCACGCCGCGGCCCTCTGCTACCGGGCGGCCCGGCTCCTCGACGCCGACCCGTTCGTCCTGCTGCTCCTGCGCGGCCGCGGCGAGCGCGAGCTCCTCGACGACCTGGCCCGGCGCAACGCCGCCCACGCGGCGCGCGAACAGCCCGACGCCGCGCCGGACTTCCCCGGCACCCCGGCCCGCGCGGCGCTCGCCCGCACGGGCCCGCCGCCGCTGCCGGCACCGCTCACCGCACCCGCCGCCGCCGGCCTGCCCCCCGCCTACCCCGCCGATCCGGCCGCGCCGGACCCGCTGGCCCTGGACCAGCTCGCCACCGACGCGGCCGCCCGCGCCCTGGCCCTGCTCGCGACCGGCGAGGACCCCCTCGCCGGGCTCACCCTCTGGCAGGACGCCGTCCGGCTGGCCTCCGGGCACCCCACCTCGGGCCTCACCGGCTCCGCCCGCACCCTCTACCGCGACCTGGCCCGGGCCACCGGCCGCAGCACCACGGACCTGGCCCGCGCCGCCGCGGCCTGGCGCCAGGGCGGCCTGCCCGCGCTCGTCGTCCTCGACGAGCTCTGGGACCCCCCGGCCGGCCCCTTCGACCGGGCCCGCCCCGCCCTGCTCGCCGCCGGCCAGGGCTCCTTCCGCCCCGAGCACAACCGCCTCACCGCCCGCACCCGCCAGCTGCGCCTGAGCCGCGAGGGCCTCTGGTACGCCTACGAGTCCCGCCCGGACGCCGCCGACTGGTGGCCCACCGGCACCCCGTCACCCGACCCGGTCACCGCCCTGCTGCGCTGATCCCGCCCGCCCAGGCGGCCAGGGTGGCGAAGTCCCGCTCGCGCAGCCCGTGGCGGGGGTGGATGCGCAGCAGGAGGCTCGGAGCCGGGTGGTGCGCGGCGACCCAGGCCCGGTCCTGCGCGGTGATCATGTCGTCGACCCAGGCGAACGGCCGGCCGGCCGCCCAGGCGAGGATCGGGCGGGTCTTCCAGAAGAGGCCGTCCGGGTCCCGGGCGAAGAGCTCCGGCCACTCCACCACCGGGAGATCGGCGGGGAGCCCGATGTGCGGGGCGATCAGGGTGTTGGCCTCGTGCGTCCAGGCCGTGGCCCAGGCGAGGTCGTAGGGCAGGGCCCGCAGCCGGGCGCCGTGGGCGGGATGCAGGCGCACCCGGACGCCGCGCCTCGCCCGGCGGGACCGCGGGTCGCGGTAGGAGAGCCAGACCTCCGGCCGCATCCGGTGGCTCGTATAGCCGCGCAGACCGGCGAGGCGGGACCGGAAGGGGTTGAGCGGGCCGTCCACGTCGAGCAGGAGGAGCGGTCGTTCCGTCATGACGTAGGCACTACCCAGTACACGATGGAGTGAAATGCCTATCGGCTCTATAACCCGAATGGGTTTACCGCGTTGTCTCCGGTGCGGGCGCGATGCCCTTGAACCCTCCGGAAGGCAGGAAAACTGATGCGTCACAGTCGTCGGAACGGCTTGATCGCGGCGATGGTCGCCGGTGGCGGACTGGCGGTCGCGGGGGTGGGCGGCCTCGCGCACGCCGACGCCGACGCGGCCGGGCAGGCCGAGCGCTCCCCGGGGCTGCTCTCCGGGAACCTGGTGCAGCTGCCCGTGCACACCCCGGTGAACGTGTGCGGGAACACCGTGAACGTGGTCGGCCTCCTCAACCCCGCCGCCGGCAACGGCTGTACGAACGCCGCGCCTGAGGCGGGGAAGCCGGACCCGCGGCCCTCCCATCCCTCGAAACCGGGGTCCGGCCACGGGGGAGGGGCGACAGCCGGGGGAAGCGCGCAGGGCTCCCCCGGCCTGCTGTCCGGCAACGGGATCCAGCTTCCCGTCGATCTCCCGCTGAACGTCAGCGGGAACTCGGTCAACGTCGTCGGCGTCGGCAACGGCACCCACGGGAACACCTCCGTGAACGGCGAGACCCCGACCGGCGGGAAGCCGGCCCAGCCGCCCGCCGTCCAGCCGCCCGCCGCCCAGCCGCCCGTCGCCCCGCGGCCCGCGACCCCTCCGGCACCGCCCGCCTCCTCCCACCAGGGGCAGGCTCCGGCGGCCCTGGCCCACACCGGTTCCGACGGCCTCGGCTACCTGGTGCCCGGCGGCGGTGCCCTGCTGCTCGGCGGAGCGCTCCTCTACCGCCGCTTCCGCCTCAACTGAGGGGCCCCGCGCGCCAGCCGTCCAGGATCGCGTCGATCCGCGCCGCCAGCCGGGCCCGCGCCGCGAACCGGGGCACCCCCGCCATCAGCAGCGCGTCGTACTCGGTGTCGGTGTGCCGCACCGCGGCCCGTACCGCCACCGACACCGCCTGCTCGTCGAGCGCCCGGCCGGCGGCGGTACGCCCGACCCGGCCGCTGCCGCGCACCGAGGCGTGGGCGGCGATCGCCTGGGCGCGGTCGGCCGGGCATCCGGGGAACAGCCGCCGTATCTCCGCGGCGAACGCCGCGGTGAACCGGACGTCCTCGGCCGCGCGGCGCAGCCGGTCCCGCTCCCGGCGGCGGGCCCGGGCATCGGCGTCGGCGAGGCAGGCGCGCTCGGCGCGGACCAGCGCGGCGTCCTCCACCAGCAGCCCCTGGCGCTCGTAGCGGCGGCGGCCGCGGTGCCGGCGCACCACGACGGCGTGCAGCGAACTGGCCTCGCGCGCCCGGCGCGTGAGCGCCGCGTCGCCGCGCGGCAGGTAGACGAGATGGCCGAGGTCGGCGCAGTCCAGGCAGCGGGGCACCCCGGACTCGCGGACGAGGTGCCGCAGCGGCCCCCGCCGGCACGCGGCGCAGTGGATCGGCTTCTGTACCTCGAAGACGACGAGACTCATGGGGTGGGGATACCGCCCGCCGAGCCCCTTATCACCTCGCGGGGCAAGGTCGTTGGTCTTTCATAAAATCCGACTGAATGTCATGAGGTCCGTCTACCGTGAGCCCCTGGCGAGGAGGAGCACATGGGGGGACGACAGGCGACGGCACGCCGCACGAGAGCGGCGGTGCCCTCGGGCCTCACCGGCCGGGAGGTCGTCATAGCACCTGGTGAGTGCACGGGATGGCACTACCACCACGTGCCGCTCATGGCGGTGGTCAAGTCCGGGACCCTGACCAGGTTCCTGCCCGACGGCACCGTCGAGGTGCATCCGGCGGGGGCCACCTTCGTCGAGCCGGCGGGTGTCCGGAACACGCACGCCGGCCGCAACCTCGGCTCCCGGCCCGTCGTCCTCCAGGTGACCTGCGCGCTCGCCGACGACGACCCGTGGTCGGTCCCCGCGCCGGCCCCGCCGGGCGCCGCGCCCTGCCTCTGCCCGGCGGCCGGCGCCCACGGCTGACAATGGTCCGGTGAAGCTCGAAGCGATCACCTGGCAGCGGATGGCCGAGCGGCTCGCCGGCCGCCTCGACGGCTCCCCGGCCCCCGCCGGGCAGGCGGCCTGGCAGCGCGTCGGCATCGACGGGGCGCCCGCCGCCGGAACCGGCATCCTCGCGGAGGAACTCGCCGGCGCGCTGCGCCTGCGCGGCCGGTCGGTGCTCGTGGTACCGGTCGGCGGCTTCCTGCGGCCGGCCTCGCTCCGCTACGAGTTCGGGCGCGAGGACGTGGACGCGTACCTCGGCGGCTGGTACGACACCGGAGCCCTGTGGCGGGAGGTGTTCGGCCCGACGGATCCCGGCGGCAGCGGGCGGGTCCTGCCCGACCTGTGGGACCCGGTGACCGACCGGGCCACCCGCAGCCCCTACGCCGAACTCCCGCCGGGCGGTGTGCTGATCGTGCACGGGCCGCTGCTGCTGGGGCACTGGTTCCCCTTCGACCTCAGCGTGCACATCAGCCTCTCCGCCGGTGCGCTGTCCCGCCGGACGGAGGAGTCCGAGCGGTGGACGCTGCCCGCGTTCGCCCGCTACGCGCGGGAGACGGACCCGGAGTCGGCCGCCGACGTGCTGGTCCGCGCCGACGACCCGCGGCACCCGGCATGGACGGGACTCCGGGACACCTAGGGGGTTTCCGCCCAGTCCCGCCTGCCTTGCGGGCGGTCGGCGCTACTGTGCGGACACCCCTAGGCCCGCGCCGCGACGCTCACCGGGCGGGGCCTACGGGCGGCCGCCCATGCGGGTCACCGCGCCGGCCGCCGCGCGGCAGCCCGCGCGGGCCGACTCCGCCGGGGTGGCCCCCGACAGGCGGGCCGAGAGGAAGCCGCCGGTGAAGGCGTCCCCGGCGCCCGTGGTGTCCACCGCCTCGGCCGGCTCCGCCTCGACCTCGGCGGTGATCCGGCCGCCCTCCGCGACGAGCGCTCCGCCGGTGCCCCGGGTGACCACCACCAGCGGCACCCGCCGGCTCAGCTCCTCGGCCGCCCGGGCCGTTCCGGCCGGCCCCCGCACCCCGGCCAGCAGCCGGGCCTCGTCCTCGTTCGGCAGCAGTACGCCGGCCCCCGCCACCGCCTCCAGGAACCGCTCCGGCCCCAGCTCGGCCAGGAACCCCGCCGAGGCGGGGTCCACGCTGACGGGCACCCCCCGCGCCCGGGCGGCCCGCAGCGCGACCAGGGCCAGCTCCCGGCTGCTGTCCGAGAAGAACAGGTAGCCCGACAGGTGCAGGTGCCCGGCACCGTCCAGCAGCGCCGGCACCCAGTCGGCCGGGCACAGCCGCAGCGAGGCCCCGCTGTCGGTGAGGAACGTGCGCTGCGCGTCCTCGCCGACCAGCGCCACCACCGTCCCCGTCGGCTCCGCCGGATCCACCACCAGCCGGGGCCGCACCCCCGCTTCGACCAGCGCCCGCTCGTGCCAGCGGGCCGACTCCGCACCCACCCGCGCGAGGAGGCGTACCTCCGCCGTACCCGTACGGGCCGCCCAGCAGGCCGCGTTGGCCCCTGCGCCGCCCGGGAGGGTGCGGATGCGGGCGGCGGTGTCGGTGGCCGGGGCCAGGGGTTCGCGGTGCACCGCCACCACGTCCGTCACCACGTCGCCGACCACCAGCAGCGCCCCCGGTGCGGACACCGCCCCCGTCATGCCCGGGCCGCCCAGGCCCGGGCGATGCGGGCGCCGAGCCGCACGTTGCCCCGTACCGCCGCCAGGTTCGCCTCCAGCGAGGCACCGCCGGTCGCGCGGACCAGGAACGCCAGCAGGAACGGCGTCACCGCCTGCCCCGTGATGCCCCGCTCCCGGCACTCGGCCAGGGCCTCGGCCAGCACCGCGTCGTGCAGCGCCGGATCCAGCTGATCCGCCTCCGCCACCGGATGGGCCACCAGCAGCGCCGACTCCGGTCCGCCCACGGCGTCCTGGGCGGCCATCACCGCAGCCACCTCCTCCGGCTCCTCCACCGTCCAGTCCACCGGCTCGCCGGAGTCGGCCAGGTAGAACCCGGGGAAGCGCTGCGTGCGGTAGCCGACCACACCGACGCCCAGCGTCTCCAGCCGCTGGAGCGTGGCCGGTACGTCCAGGATCGACTTGACCCCCGCGCACACGACCGTGATCCGGGTCCGGGCGAGCAGCGATAGGTCCGCCGACTCGTCCTGCGAGCGCGTCCACTCCCGGTGCACGCCGCCCAGCCCGCCCGTGGCGAACACCCGCAGCCCCGCCCGCGCGGCCAGCGACGCCGTCGCCGACACCGTCGTCGCGCCGGTCGCGCCCGCCGCGACGGCGGGAGCGAGGTCCCGGTGGCCCAGTTTGCGCACGCCCACGCCCGCCGCGATCCGCTCCAGCGCGGCCTTGTCGAGCCCCACCCGGGCCACGCCGTCCAGCACGGCCACGGTCGCCGGGACCGCGCCCTCTGCCCGGACCAGGGCCTCCAGTTCGAGACCCACCTCCAGATTGCGCGGGCGCGGCAGGCCGTGCGCGATGATCGTCGACTCCAGGGCGACGACGGGCCGGCGCGCGGCGAGCGCCTCGCGCACCTCGTCCGACAGGACCGGTCCACCGGACGGGGATGCAGTTGCTCCGTGCTGTGACATGTCCCCATCCCTGGCACGGGATCCGCGCCCCCAAACACCCCGGTCCCGCTCCGGCGCGAACCTGTCCGAGTAGCGTTCCCGCATCGGCCACCCGGGGCTTCGACGACGAACTCGATTCCGCCAGCCCGTGCTCGGTGCGCGCCCCCCTGGGGCGCGCGCGGTCGACGGAGTGACGCGTCGGACGCGCCCGTGCTGGACGCTCTGGTCACCCCGCGGGGCCGGTGGGCGGCCCTAGGGTGACGGATCATGAGCACCAGTGACCGCGGCCCCGCCGCCCCCGGCTCCTTCGCCGTGCCCGTCGCCGACCTCCCCGACTCCGAGCTGGAGGCCGAGGACCTCGACCCCGCACAGATCGTCTCCGGCGCCCCGGTCGTGACGGGCAAGGTGCTGTGGGAGTCGCCGGACGGCTCGCAGATCCGGGGGATCTGGCAGATCACCCCCGGGGTGGTCACCGACACCGAGGCCGACGAGCTGTTCGTGGTGGTCAGCGGCCGCGCCACCATCGAGGTCGAGGGCGGGGAGACGCTGGAGGTGGGCCCCGGCTCCGCCTGCGTGCTCCGGGAGGGCGACCGGACCACCTGGACGGTCCACGAGACGCTGCGCAAGGCCTACCACATCAACTGCTGACCCCGCCCGGGACGCCGTGCTGCCGCACGGCGCCCGTCGACCGGCGGGCGGGGACCGTCGTACCCGGGCCCCACCGGCCACGACACCGGCTAGGAGCCGGACTTCGGCGGCGCGGCGTGCCGCCGGGCTGTGAACAGGGCGAGCGCCGCCATCGGCAGGAGCAGCGCCGCGCCGATCGCGTTGAGCCAGCCGTAGCCGGCCTGGGCCATGACCAGGCCCGCTGCGGCGCCGCCCACGCCGGCCGCGGTGTTCATCGTCAGGTCGCTCAGCCCCTGTACGGCGGCCCGCGCGGCCTGCGGCACCGAGTCGGTCAGCAGCGCCGAGCCGGAGACCATCCCGGCGGACCAGCCGAGGCCGAGCAGGAAGAGGCCGGCGGCGCTCTGGGCGTGGTGGCCGTCCGCGGTGCCGGCGAGCAGCGCGGCGACCGAGAGCAGCCCGGCGGCGAGCCCGATCACGGACAGCCGGCCGAGGCGGTCGGCGAGCCAGCCCATGACCGGGGAGAAGGCGAACATCCCGGCGATGTGGCCGCTGATCACCAGGCCGACGAGCTTGAGGCCGGCGCCGTGGTGGCCGAGGTCGACCGGGGTCATGACCATGATCGAGACCATGGTGGTGTGCGACACGGCGACCGTCAGCAGCGCGAGCCGTGCCCGCGGCGAGGCCTTCACGGCGGCGAAGCCGGCGCGCAGGGAGCGGGCGTGACGGGACTGTTCGCCGGTCCCGGCCAGCGCGCGGGCGGTCAGCAGCGGGTCCGGCCGCAGGAACACGGCGATCAGCGTGCCGGTGAGGACGAAGACGGCGGCGGCCCAGACGAAGGGACCCGCCGTCTGGGGTATGGAGGTGCCGGCGAAGCTGTCGCTGGCCGGAGCGGAGAGGTTGGGGCCGAGCACCGCACCGAGGGTGGAGGACCAGACGACCAGCGAGATCGCGCGGGCCCGCCGGTCGGGCGCGGCGAGGTCGGCGGCGGCGAAGCGGGCCTGGAGGTTGGCGGAGGAGGCCGCTCCGAAGGCGGCCATGCCGAGCATCAGCAGCGGGAAGCTCTTGACCGAGGCGGCCAGGACCACCAGGGCCGCGCCGAGCGTGCCGATCGCGTACGCCACCACCAGGCCCGGCCGGCGTCCGCGCGCGGTCATCAGGGCGGCGAGCGGCAGCGAGACCAGCGCGGTGCCGATCACGGAGGCGGTGGAGGCGAGGCCGGACAGGGCCTCGGTGCCGCTGATCTCGGTGGCGAGTACGGGGGCCAGGGCGATGCTGATCGGCACACCCAGGCCGCCCAGCATCTGGCTGGCCATGAGCACGGCGGATATCCGGCGCTGCAGGCGGGGCAGCGCGGCCGCGTCGACCGGCGCGGCGCCCGTCGTACCGGCGGAGGTGCCGGGGGAGGCGGTCACGCCGCGCACCCCCGTCGCGGGAGTTCGGCGGGGGCGGACGGAGCGGGGCCTGGTGCGGAGGGAGTGGTCACGGCGGCAGTTTCCCACCGCGGGCCGCCCGGGGAAACCGGGTATGGACGATCGCGGTCCGGCCGGCACCGGCTGCCGGCGGGGCGGGAGACGGCGCAGGTCAGAAGAGGGGCTGCGGGAGCACGCCCTCCAGCGCGAGCAGGATCCGCTTGGTCTCCACGCCGCCCCCGAAGCCCCCGATCCCGCCGTCGTTCTCCACCACGCGGTGGCAGGGCACGACCACCGGCAGCGGATTCGAGCCCATGGCGTTGCCCACCGCCTGGGCCGCCCCCGGCTGTCCGGCCCGGGCGGCCAGCTCCCCGTACCCGACGACCGAGCCGTAGGGCACCGAGCGGTCGAGCTCCAGCAGCACCTGGCGGTTGAAGCCGGAGCTGAGCCGCCAGTCCAGCGGCAGCTCGAAGCGGCGCAGCGAACCGGCGAAGTACGCGTCCAGCTGTCGTATCGGCTCGGCCAGCAGCACCTCCTCGCCCGGGGCCGGGCGCCAGGCGTCGGCGCCGAGCCGGGAGACGAGCGAGCCGATCATCCGGCCGGCCCGGTCGGGGCCCGCGTGGAACTCGACCCGGACCAGGCCCTCGGGGGTCGCGGCCAGGAGCAGGGGGCCGATGTCGCTGGGGACGACGGTCCATTCGAGGTGCGGCCCGCGCGGCCGCTCGGTGCTGTCCACGCCCCCACGGTACGGCCCCCCACCGACAGCGCCGCCGCCCCGCCCCGGGAGGCCCGCCCCGCCTCGCCCGCGCCCCGCGCCGCCGTCCCCGGTCCGCCCCCGCCCCGCTCCTCAGAAGCCGGTCACGGCGTTCTGCACGACGTCGGGGGCGTTCGTGATGATCCCGTCCACGCCCATGTCCTGGACCCTGCGGGCCGTGGCCGCGTCGTCCACGATCCAGGTGTCCACCTCCAGGGCCCGGCCGTGGGCCCCCAGCAGCGCGTGGACCGCCCGCACCCAATCCGCCGAGATCGTCGTGTGCCACGGGTTGATCCGGTCCGTGAACTCCGCGTACCGCGGCAGGTCCGCCACGGCGGGGGTGCCCAGGAAGGCCGTCACCAGGTCCGGGCGCAGGCCGTGCACGGTCCGTACCGAGTCGGCGCTGAAGCTCTGCACCACCAGCCGGCGGGCCACGTGCTCCTCGTCGAGCCAGCCCGTCTCGTCCAGGAGCTCCAGCGTCTCCTCCTCGATCCCGGGGTAGAGCTCCGGCTTCTTGATCTCCAGCAGCAGCCGCTGCCGGTTCTGCTGGGCCCGCCGCAGGTACGCGCGCAGCGTCGGCACGCGGGCGCCCGCGAACCGCGGCGCGAACCAGCTCCCCGCGTCGAGCCGCGCGATCTCCGCCGCCGTGAAGTCCTTCACCCGCCAGGGCCGGCGGCCGGGGAAGAGCTCCTCGACGTCGGTGGTGCGGGCCAGGGTGTCGTCGTGGACCACCACCAGCTGGCCGTCGCGGGTCCGCTGGACGTCGTTCTCGACCCAGTCGAAGCCCAGCCGCCTCGCCAGGTCGACCGCCTCGAGGGTGTTCTCCGGGGCGTACGCGGAGGCCCCCCGGTGGGCGTACACGACGGGGACCAGCAGCCCGGTCGTGCCGGCGGGGGAGCCGGGGCCGGTGGCGGCCGGGGAGGCCGTCCCGCCCAGCACCGCGAGGGTGAGGCCCAGGATCGCGGCGGCGGCCGCGGCGGCGGGTCGGACGTACATGTGCTCTCTCCTCGGGTCGTGAGCCCTGTTCCTGCGTCAGACGGCGGCGCGGAGGCAGACGTTGTGGCGGTGCACTTCACGGCGGAGCGTTCACGGCGATCATCGGCGCGAAGATCACCGGGCCGCCACCGGACTACGACAAAAGGACCGGAAAGGGGGAGATCCGCTCCGCCCGCCGGACCTGTGGCGGGGCACCGCGGCCCGGCGGGGGGACGTGAGTGTCAGTGCGGAGTCGTACGGTGGAGTCATGCGGCCCGTATCGAAGATCGAACGCACGGTGGCACCCTTTGAGGTCGTCAGCCCGTACCAGCCCAGCGGTGACCAGCCGGCGGCCATCGCCGAGCTGGAGAAGCGCATCCGCGCAGGTGAGAAGGACGTCGTACTGCTCGGTGCGACCGGCACGGGCAAGTCCGCGACCACGGCCTGGATGATCGAGAAGCTCCAGCGCCCCACGCTGGTGATGGCGCCGAACAAGACGCTGGCCGCCCAGCTGGCGAACGAGTTCCGCGAGCTCCTGCCGAACAACGCCGTCGAGTACTTCGTCTCGTACTACGACTACTACCAGCCCGAGGCCTACGTTCCGCAGTCGGACACCTACATCGAGAAGGACTCCTCGATCAACGAGGAGGTGGAGCGGCTGCGCCACTCCGCGACCAACTCGCTGCTGACCCGGCGCGACGTCATCGTCGTCGCCTCCGTCTCCTGCATCTACGGCCTCGGCACCCCGCAGGAGTACGTGGACCGGATGGTCCCCCTCAAGGTGGGCGAGGAGATCGACCGGGACCAGCTGCTGCGCCGCTTCGTCGACATCCAGTACACGCGCAACGACCTCGCCTTCACCCGGGGCACCTTCCGGGTGCGCGGCGACACCATCGAGATCTTCCCGGTCTACGAGGAACTGGCCGTCCGCATCGAGATGTTCGGCGACGAGATCGAGGCGCTGTCCACCCTGCACCCGCTGACCGGCGAGGTCATCAGCGCGGACCGCGAGCTGTACGTCTTCCCCGCCAGCCACTACGTCGCCGGCCCCGAGCGCATGCAGAAGGCGATCGCCGGCATCGAGGCCGAGCTCGCCGAGCGCCTCGCCGAGCTGGAGAAGCAGGGCAAGCTGCTGGAGGCCCAGCGGCTGCGCATGCGCACCACGTACGACCTGGAGATGATGCGCCAGATCGGCTCCTGCTCCGGCATCGAGAACTACTCGCTGCACATGGACGACCGCGAGCGGGGCTCGGCGCCCAACACCCTCATCGACTACTTCCCCGAGGACTTCCTCCTCGTCATCGACGAGTCCCACGTCACCGTGCCGCAGATCGGGGCGATGTACGAGGGCGACGCCTCGCGCAAGCGGACCCTGGTCGACCACGGGTTCCGGCTGCCGTCCGCCCTGGACAACCGGCCCCTGAAGTGGGAGGAGTTCCTGGAGCGGGTCGGCCAGACCGTCTACCTGTCGGCCACCCCCGGCAAGTACGAGCTCTCCCGCTCCGACGGCTTCGTCGAGCAGATCATCCGCCCCACCGGCCTCGTCGACCCCGAGGTCGTGGTCAAGCCCACCGAGGGCCAGATCGACGACCTCGTGCACGAGATCCGCAGCCGGGTGGAGAAGGACGAGCGCGTCCTGGTCACCACCCTCACCAAGAAGATGGCCGAGGATCTCACCGACTACTTCCTGGAGCTCGGCATCCAGGTCCGCTACCTGCACAGCGACGTCGACACGCTGCGCCGCATCGAGCTGCTGCGCGAGCTGCGGGCCGGCGAGTACGACGTCCTGGTCGGCATCAACCTGCTGCGCGAGGGCCTCGACCTGCCCGAGGTGTCGCTCGTGGCGATCCTCGACGCGGACAAGGAGGGCTTCCTGCGCTCGGGGACCTCCCTCATCCAGACCATCGGCCGCGCCGCCCGCAACGTCTCCGGCCAGGTCCACATGTACGCGGACAAGATGACCCCGGCGATGGAGAAGGCCATCGAGGAGACCAACCGGCGCCGCGAGAAGCAGATCGCCTACAACACGGCCAGGGGGATCGACCCCCAGCCGCTGCGCAAGAAGATCAACGACATCGTCGCCACCATCGCCCGCGAGGAGCTGGACACCGAGGAGCTGCTCGGCACCGGCTACCGGCAGGCCAAGGACGGCAAGGGGCCCAAGGCCCCCGTCCCGGCGCTCGGCGGGGCGGCGACGGCATCGGCCAAGGGCGGCAGGGCCAAGGGCGGCAAGGCGGCCAAGGGCGCGGCGGCCGCCGTGCCGACCGACCGGCCCGCCGCCGAACTCGCGGCGCTCATCGAGCAGATGACCGACCGGATGAGGGGGGCGGCGGCGGAGCTCCAGTTCGAGGTGGCCGCCCGGATCCGCGACGAGGTGGGCGAACTGAAGAAGGAGCTTCGGCAGATGAGGGAAGCGGGCCTCGCCTGACCCGGGGGCGGTCAGTAGGGTGTGGAACCAGCCGCAGGTGCACGCTGCGGGCCCTTTTAGGGGGCGGGCTATGGAGAGGGGAACGCGCGTGACGGTCAACATGACCAAGGGTCAGGCCATCAGTCTGCAGAAGACGGACGGTGGCACGCTGACCGCGGTCCGGATGGGCCTCGGCTGGCAGGCGGCCAAGCGCCGGGGTCTGTTCGGCTCGCGGACGCGGGAGATCGACCTGGACGCGTCGGCGGTGCTGTTCGCCGACAAGCAGCCGGTGGACGTGGTGTTCTTCCGCCACCTCCAGAGCGACGACGGCTCGGTCCGGCACACCGGCGACAACCTCGTCGGCGGCGTCGGCCAGGGCGGGGACGACGAGGCCATCCTCGTCGACCTCCAGCGGGTCCCGGTCCACATCGACCAGATCGTCTTCACGGTGAACTCGTTCACCGGGCAGACCTTCCAGGAGGTGCAGAACGCGTTCTGCCGCATCGTCGACGAGACCAACGGCCAGGAGCTGGCCCGCTACACCCTCGACGGCGGCGGCCAGTACACCGCCCAGATCATGGCGAAGGTGTCCCGGGCCGGCGCCGGATGGCAGATGACGGCCCTCGGCAACCCGGCCAACGGCCGGACCTTCCAGGACCTGATGCCGGCGATCCTGCCGCACCTGTAAGAGCACGACGGGGACAAGAGAAGAAGGCACGGGGGAGGGGCTGCACGATGACGGCCGAACTGGTCCGGGGGCAGAACCTCCCCGTGCCCCACGAGAGGATCGAGGTCAGGGTCTCGGCGGGCACCCCGGTGCTCGCCCTGGCCGCGCTGGCCGACGAGGAGGGCCGCCTCGCGGGCCCCGGGGCGCTGGCCCATCCGGGAGCCCCGGCCCCGTCCTGGCTCGGGCTGCCGGGGGAGGCCGCCGACCGGCACACGCTGGCCGTCGACCTCGGCGCCGTCGCGGCGGAGGTCCACCGGATCGGCGTGCTCCTCGTGCTGCCGCCCGGCGGGCCGTCGCGCTTCGGCGCCGTGCCGGCCGCGCACGCCGCGGTGGCCGCGCCGGGCGGGCCCGAGTTCGCCGGCTTCACCCTCACCGGTCTCGACGCCGAGACCGCCGTGGTGGCCCTGGAGCTCTACCGGCGCCAGGGTGCCTGGAAGGTCCGGGCCGTGGGCCAGGGGTACGCCGACGGACTGGGCGCGCTGCTCACCGACGGCGGCCTGGCCGCGCCGCAGGCCGCCGAGCTGGCCGGCGCCGCCCTGCGCGCGGCCGCCCGGACCGCCGGGGACGGCCACGCCCTCGCCTCCCTCCCCCCGCAGGCCGGGGCGGAGCCGCAGGACGGCGGCGCCGGCCGGCCCCCCGCCCCGCAGGCGCCCGCGGCCGTCCCCGGACCGCCGGAGCCGGTCCCGGTCTCCGGGGCGCCCTACGCCGGCACCCCGGGGCCCGCGCCCGCCGCGGGACCGCCCACCATCGACTACGCCCACCCGCGCCGGCGCCGCACCAGCGCCGAGGCGCCCGAACCGGCCCCGCGCCCCGCGCCCGCCGCCGAGCCCGGCCGGCCCCCGGCCCCCGTCGCCGGGGACGCCGCCGGCTGGTCCATGGACGAGCGGCTCTACAACCAGGTCTGGGGCATGTTCGAGGACCTGGCCCGGACCGTCGCCGCCTACCGCAGCGCCGTCGACTTCGCCGACTCGCGCCTCGACCGCGAACTGGACGAAGCCCTGTCCGACCCGCGCCACCGCATCGGCGGCGCCGCGGACGCCGCCCGCGACACCGCCCGGGCCCGCCGCGACGACCTGGTCGCGCAGGCCCGGGCCGTCCTCGACCGGGACCTGGCCCAGCTGGTCGCCGAGTCCGAGGTGGTCGAGCCCGCGCTGCCGCCCGCGTACGCCCGCTGGGACAACCCCGTCTGGCACGGCCGGGACGTCCCCGAGGAGGCCCCGCTGGCGCTGCGCCTGGGCAACCTGAGCCTGCCCGAGATGCCCGGCCTGCGGATCCCGATGCTGATGCGGGTGCCGCTGGAGCGCGGCCTCTGGATCGACAACGGCCGTACCGGCTCCGAGGCCGCCATGGCGATGGACACCGACCGGCTGCGCCGGACCGCCATGGACATGGCCGTCGCGCACGCCGTGCGGCTGCTCGCGGTGCACCCGGCCGACCGGATCTCCGTCCACGTCATCGACGCCGCCGGGGCGGGCGCCGCCTCCCTGGCCCCGCTGGTGCGCGCCGGAGTGCTGGCGGCGCCGCCGGCCGCCGGCGCCGAGGGCGTCAGCCGGACCCTCGCGCAGCTCACGCGGCGCGTGGACCTCGTCCAGATGGCGCTGCGCGCCGACGCCCCCGAGGACCTGCCCGCGGACGTGGACCGGGCCGAGCAGCTGCTGCTGGTGCACGACTTCCCGCACGGCTTCGACGACCGGGCGGTGACCCAGCTGCGCTACCTGGCCGACGAGGGCCCGGCGGTCGGGGTGCACCTGCTGATGGTCGCCGACCGGGACGAGGCCTCCGCGTACGGGCCGCTGCTGGACCCGCTGTGGCGCTCGCTGATGCGGCTCTCGCCGGTGCCGGACAGCCACCTCGCCGACCCCTGGGTCCAGCACGCCTGGACCTTCGAGCCGGACCTGCCCCCGCAGGGCAGCACGGTCCTCGACCAGGCGCTGGACCGAGTGAGGGAGGCCCGCCGCGCGGCCCGCCCGTGAAGCGCCCATGACCGATCGGTGACCCCTTCTTGGGGAGCCCTTTACCTTTCACCCCTTCCGCCGGTACTGTGGGACCCGCGGAGGGGAGTATTCCTGCTATTTCTGCGCGGCGTGCCCGTCAATACGGACCTGTGTGCTGATGTGACGCAGTCGGTCCCGGGGCGCCGGCCCGCGGCCTCCCGGCCGCCGGGTGGAAGAGACCTCCGGCAGCGATGACGCTGACCCTGTGCTGAGCCATCCGCCGGAGGCGTGAATACCGTGGACGTTTCGATGAACCTGTGGGTGCTGACCGTTGCCGGTCTGTGCATCCTCATCGGCGCCGATTTCCTCATCGGCCGCAAACCGCACGACGTTTCGATCAAGGAAGCGGGCATCTGGACGGTCGTCTGGATCGTGCTCGCCGTCCTCTTCGGGCTCGGCCTGCTGTTCTTCGGCAACGGCCAGGCCTCCCAGGAGTTCTTCGCCGGCTTCATCACCGAGAAGTCCCTGAGCGTGGACAACCTCTTCGTCTTCGTCCTGATCATGGCGAAGTTCTCCGTACCCTCCCACCTCCAGCAGCGCGTCCTGCTGGTGGGCGTACTGATCGCCCTCGTGCTGCGCGCCGTCTTCATCGCCGCCGGCGCCGCGATCATCACCACCTTCTCGTGGGTCTTCTACCTCTTCGGCGCCTTCCTGATCTACACCGCCTGGAAGCTGATCCAGGAGGCCCGCAAGGACGAGGAGGACGAGGAGTTCGAGGAGAACCGCCTCCTGAAGACGATCGAGAAGAAGTTCGGCGTCGCCGACCGCTACCACGGCACCAAGCTCTTCATCCGCAGCAACGGCAAGCGCGTGCTGACCCCGCTGATGGTCGTCATGCTGGCCATCGGCACCACCGACGTGCTCTTCGCCCTGGACTCGATCCCCGCGATCTTCGGCCTCACCCAGGACCCGTACATCGTCTTCACCGCCAACGCCTTCGCCCTGATGGGCCTGCGCCAGCTGTACTTCCTGATCGGCGGCCTGCTCAAGAAGCTGGTCCACCTCAGCTACGGCCTGTCCGTCATCCTCGGCTTCATCGGCGTCAAGCTGGTGCTGCACGCCCTGCACGAATCCGGGGTGCACGTCCCGCAGATCTCGATCCCGCTCTCCCTGGGCGTCATCTGCGGCGTCCTCGCGATCACCACCGTCACGAGCCTGATGGCCTCCAGGAAGCAGCAGGCCGCCGAGGAGGCGCAGGCCAAGAGCGTCGACGCCTGACCGGCGGCCGCACGCCCGACGGGCCCGGGAGCACGCTCCCGGGCCCGTCCCGTCTTCGCCGCTACAGCGGGCCGAGGTCGGCGATCGTCTCCGGGATCTTCCGGAGCCGGCGGAGTATCGCGGTCACCCGCACGGCGAGCTCGTCCGCTTCCGTCGTCTCCAGTGCGTGGTCCAGGCCCGCCGCCGTCGCCGCCTCCCCCACGTCCCTGACGTTCTCGGCCAGGTCGGTCACCGCCTCGGCGGTCGTGGTGACCTGGCGCTCCAGCTCCTGCAGCAGCCGGCGCAGCGTCTGGGTCGGCGTCTCCTCCGGGGCGTCGGCGGATCCCGCGGGGTCCGCGACGTGTGAGCCGACGCCCGCGTCCGCTTCGGCCGTCCCCGGATCGGAGCCGTCGCTGCCGCCAGGACCCCGCCTGGTGTACGCACGGGTGCCGGACTCCTTCGTGAAGGTCCGGTTGAACCAGGCCCGCGTGGCGGTGCCGTTCGCCGGGGCACCCGTCGCGTCGACCTGGCTCGGCTTGCGGTCGCCCTCGTTCATGGCGGCGAAGATCTCCCGCAGCAGCCCGACGGCCATCACCGGGTTCTTGCGCATCGCCTCCAGGACGTTCGACACGGTACGGCGGACCTTCTGCGCCTCCTTGCCCTCGTCGTCCTCGCGCTGGCCGGCGATCGAGCCGCGGTCGGCGTCGATGATGTCGAACGCGGCCAGCCAGTGGGGGGTCCGGAAGAGGAGCAGCTCCTCGAACGCCTCGCGGTCCGTGTCGGCCGCGGCGAGCAGCTCCGGGAGCCGGCGGCCGGACAGCGTGACGCCCTTGTGGCCGTGCGCCTTCGTGAGGACCTCCGCGACACGGGGGTTCCACGGGCCGGCGAAGGACTCCGAGGTCAACGCGGACCAGGCCCGGACCCGCCGGTTGATGTCCTTGCCGACGAGCTGCGACGCCGCTGGCTCCCCCAGGGCGGAACGGATCTGTGCACGCTTGGCGGCCTGCGACTGCACGGGGAACAGCTCCGTGAGCAACCGCATCGACCGGATGTCGCGCAGCTCCGCGGTCGTCGCGTCGGCGGGAAGGCCCGGGAGCTCGGTCACCGGGGCGAGGCCGGCGAGTACGTCGGCGGTCCGGTCGTCGAGCAGTCCGTGGGCGGAGTACGCGCCGAGCACACCGCGCCCCAGGGCCCGCCCGCGGTCGTTGGGCCCGAACTCGAGCGGCGGGTGGACGTGGTCGCGGCGGTTGCTGCCCTGCACGATGCGGAACAGGCGCTCGGGCGCGGACGAGCCGATCACCAGGTGCGACTCGACCGAGGCGATCGCCTTGGCGCGGTGCGCCCGGCTGTCCGTGTGCCCCGCCTCCTCGGCGGCGGCGTACTCCTGGTTGAGGAGCTCCGACAGCGCGGCCAGCCAGTAGCTCGGATTGACCGAGATGCGGTTGTCGTCCTGCCCCAGCTTCTTGAAGGGGACCCCGGTGAGCACCTCGGAGGACGAGACCTCGAAGAGCTGCTGGCGGTACTTCGTCCGGTTGTTGCCGCGTACGGCCATCCAGCCCCAGTAGGACGAGGGGTAGCGCGACCGGCCGTCCGGCTGCTCCGGGGGCTCCTCGCTCAGGCCGAAGTGCTGGGCGACGTACATACCGGGCTCGACCTGGCCGTTGAGGGCGAGGTCCTCCATCAGGTCGTACGTGCGCATGCCGTCGTGGTTCTCCAGCGAGTTGGCGGCCTGGTCCACCCTCGCGACCAGCGCGTCACGGGTGACCGCGGTGCTCTCCAGGGCCGTGAACGTCCGCTCGGACCCGTCTTCCGTCAGCCGCGTCCACGGCTTGACGCGGGAGGGGGTGGGGGAGCCGTGGGGCTGGGCGGGGTTCACCACGGAGTGCCATTCGGAGCTGATGCGTTCGTTGTGCTCCCATACGACGCCCCCGACGCCGTGCATGTTCACGGTCGCCAGCATCATCTGGCCGGCGTCGGTGCGGACCCATCGGTACCGGTCCGGCCGCAGCCGGCGGACGCCGTCGGGTTCGTCCTCGGGATTCGTCAGGGAGTCCTTGGGGCGGACGACGAACGGCGCGATGTTCTCCAGTGCGGCCCTGGGGGCGGTGACGCCCTTGGTGGCCAGGACGGCGTCCACCCACTTCTCCTGCCATTCACGGGTGGGAGGCTGGGGGAAGGGGCCGGGGGGCGGCGTGGACATGGTCGGTTCTCCACTCTGCGGGACTGGCTCGAGACGGCGGCGCCCGGCCGCCGTACGGCGGAGTCCGCACGGCGGCCGGGCACGGTTACTTCTTCAGGAAGAGCGCCACGACGGCTGCGGCCGCGGCCAGCCCGGCGATGACGACCGTGACCACCTGGATCGGCCAGCGGCGGCTCTCCAGCGCCCTCAGGCGGGACTCGTGGTCCGTGATCCGGTCGGCGGCATCCCGGATCCCGTCGAGCTTCGAGGACATGGTGGCGAGGGAGTCCCGCACGGCCCGCAGCTCCGAGTGGAACTCCGCGCCCGGATACGCCGGGGCCTGCGGCCAGGGCTGGGGCAGGAGGACCGGCTGCTGCGGCCCGTACGGCGGGGCGAAGAAGGCCGCCGGTAAATGCCGGATGCCGCCGTGGACCGGCGGAATGGAAGGGTCGTCGGGTGCGGGCGTCATGAGTGGTCCTCGTTGCGATGCGGTCGCCACGTCAGGCCGGTCTGTTCCGGCTCGTCCACCGGCGCGCCCGGTCGGGGCGCCGGGGAGTGGGCTGATGGCCGCACACACGCCTGGCCGGTGGCCGTCAGCGGTCCGCTGCCGCCTGATGGCGGTATGAGCCGAACACCGACCGCCTCTCCATGCGCTGCCCCCGCCATCCTGACGCCGCGCCAGGACGGGCGGAGCGCATGCAGGACCTGGCCCTCCGGGTGATCTCCCGTACGGGCCGCGGGAGTTCGGCCCGGCATGAGGCGCGCTCCGTGCATATGAATACACCATGTGCCTCATGCCGGTCCGACATACCGTCAACTTGGCGCCGTGCCACGTCCGACGGCCCGAAGGGTCAGGCCACCGCCGGTTCGGTCCCGGGTACCCGGGCCGGCGCCGGGTGGGTGTTCGGGAGCAGGGCGAAGCAGCCGAGGCTGGTCAGTGAGAGCAGCGTCAGGTACACCGCCACGCCCCAGGGCGGTCCGGAGCCGTCCGCCAGTGCCGTCGCCACGACCGGGGTCAGCGCGCCGCCCAGCACGCCGCCCAGGTTGTAGCCGACCGCCGCGCCCGTGCAGCGGAGGCGCGGGGCGTACAGCTCGGGCAGGTAGGCGCCGACCACGGCGAACATCACCGCCATCGCCAGCAGCGCGACGACGCAGCCCAGGGTCATCAGCAGCGGGTCCCCCGTGCTCAGCAGCGCCACGAAGGGGAAGGTCCACACCGCGCACGCCGCGCTGCCGGCCAGGCACAGCGGCCGCCGTCCCCAGCGGTCGCCCAGCACCGCCAGCGGCGGGGTGACCAGCCCCATGAGCAGGACCGCCGCCATCACGACGGCCAGCATCACGGTGCGGTCCACGCCCGGGCGGCCGGTGGCGTACGCGAGGGACCAGGTGGTGACCGAGTAGAAGACGGCGTACCCGACCGCCATCGCCCCGCCGGTCAGCAGGAGCAGCCGCCAGTGGCCGCGTACCACCTCGGTGAGGGGGGCGTCGGCCTGCCGGCCGGCCTCGGCGAGCGCCCGGAACTCGGGGGTCTCCTCGACCGACCGGCGCAGCCACAACCCGGCCAACGCCAGCAGCCCGGCCGCCCAGAACGGCACCCGCCAGCCCCAGGCGGCGAACCGGGCCTCGCTGAGGGCCCCGGACAGGGCCAGCGTCAGGCCGTTGGCGAGCAGGAAGCCCACGGCGGGGCCCATCTGCGGGAAGCTCGACCACAGTCCGCGCCGCCGCTCGGGGGCGTGCTCGGCGGTCAGCAGTACGGCTCCGCCCCATTCGCCGCCCAGGCCCAGCCCCTGGAGGAAGCGCAGCAGGAGCAGCAGCACGGGCGCGGCGAGGCCGATGGAGGCGAAGGAGGGCACGCATCCGACGGCCACCGTGGCCAGGCCGGTCAGGAGCAGGGAGCCGAGCAGCACCGGACGGCGCCCGTAGCGGTCGCCGATGTGGCCGAAGAGGGCGGAGCCGAGCGGGCGGGCGAGGAAGCCGACGCCGAACGTGCCGAAGGCGGCGAGGGTTCCGGCGAGCGGGGAGAACGAGGGGAAGAAGAGCGGGCCGAGCACCAGGGCGGCGGCCGTGCCGTAGACGAAGAAGTCGTAGAACTCGATGGCGGTGCCGACCAGGGCGGCGGTGGCCAGCCGCAGCATCGAGGGGGAGGAAGGGGAAGGGAAAGGGGACGGGGAGGGGTGTTGCTGCATGGTGCAGCAACTACCCCGGCCCGCCCCCCTGGGACATGCGTTCGGTCAAGGTCGACCGGAAGGAGTGCACGGCCCCGCGGCGTTGACCGCGGTCACCAGCCGCGCTCGCGCCACTCCGCGAGGTGCGGCCGCTCGGTGCCGAGCGTGGTGTCGTTCCCGTGGCCCGGGTAGACCCAGGTCTCGTCCGGCAGCTGCTCGAAGAGCTTGTGCTGGACGTCGTCGATGAGGCTGGCGAAGTTCTTCGCGTCGCCCCCCGTGTTGCCGACGCCGCCCGGGAAGAGGCAGTCGCCGGTGAACACGTGCGGGTGCCCGTGCGGGTCGTCGTAGACCAGCGCGATCGAGCCCGGGGTGTGCCCGACCAGGTGGCGCGCGGTCAGGGAGACCCGCCCGACCCGGATCGTGTCCCCGTCCCCGACCGGGACGTCCGTGGGGACCGGGATCCCCTCGGCGTCGAGGGCGCCCGCGTAGGTCCGCGCGCCGGTGGCGTCGACGACGGCCTGGAGCGCGCCCCAGTGGTCGCCGTGCTGGTGCGTGGTGACGACGGACGCGATGCCGTCGTCGCCGATCAGGTGCAGCAGCGTTTCCGCCTCGGCCGCCGCGTCGATCAGCAGCTGCTCGCCGGTGGCCCGGCAGCGCAGCAGGTACGCGTTGTTGTTCATCGGGCCGACCGCGACCTTGGAGATCATCAGGTCCGCGAGTTCGTGCACGTCGGCGGGGCCGCCGACCTTGACCGTTCCGCTGTACGTCATGTCGGCATCCTAGAGCGCGGGGAGCTGGGGCAGGCCGTCTCCGGCCTCGACGGTGAGGTGGGCGCCCTTGGGGCCGCGGCCGGCCAGCCAGCCGAGCAGCTCGTCCTTGGGGCCGCTGAGGGTGACCGGGGTGCCCTCGGTGCCGCCCGTGCGCGCGACCGGCTCGCCGTCGGACAGGGTGAGGGTGACCGGCGGGACCTCGGGGCGCCCCGACCAGCGGTCGGCGAGGAAGGCGATCTCGCGGTCGGTGAACTCCTCCGGGAGGTCGCTGAGCCCGTAGCCGATGTTCAGGTCGACGTGGTGGAGCTCGACCTCGACGAGCCGGCGGAACGGCACGTTGGCGGCGAGGTCGGTGATCCCGTTGCGCAGCTCGACGGTGCGCTGCCAGTCCTGGGCGGCCTCGGTGGTGGCGAGGAAGCGGGCCGCGGAATCACGGAGGTCCGTCAGGTGTTCTTCCAGGGGCCGGCCGGAGTCGCGTTCGATGTCCGCGTCGCGGGCGGCGCCGCTCTCGTACATGGGGCGGCCCTCGAAGACGTTGACCAGGGCGTCGGCGTTGCGTGCCAGGTGGGCCAGGATGTGGCCGCGGGTCCAGCCCGGGAGGTGTGACTCCTCGGACAGGGAGGCGTTGTCCATTTTCGCGACCGCGGTCAGCAGCCGGTCCGTGGCTTCACGTACAGAGGCCAGGTCGTGCACATGATCAGTCATGGATCCGAGCCTAGTGGCCCGCGGGCGTCGGCCACACGATCGGGTGAAGCGCTCTTGCGAGTGCCGTAAATCGAATGTGCGTGCTATACGCTCGGAAGACCAGACCCACTCCATCGCAGAGGCGCCCCCCATACCCTGGACAGCCGGGGGCCCGTGCCCCCGCTCTCTCAAGAAAGGTGCGGACCGGCGTGACCGACCGTCTCATCGTTCGTGGCGCTCGCGAGCACAACCTGAAGAACGTCTCGCTCGACCTGCCCCGCGATTCCCTCATCGTCTTCACCGGACTCTCCGGCTCGGGCAAGTCCTCCCTGGCCTTCGACACGATCTTCGCCGAGGGCCAGCGCCGCTACGTCGAGTCGCTCTCGTCGTACGCCCGCCAGTTCCTGGGGCAGATGGACAAGCCCGACGTCGACTTCATCGAGGGCCTCTCCCCGGCCGTCTCGATCGACCAGAAGTCGACCTCGCGCAACCCCCGCTCCACCGTCGGCACCATCACCGAGGTCTACGACTACCTCCGCCTGCTCTTCGCCCGCATCGGCAAGCCGCACTGCCCCGAGTGCCGCCGTCCGATCTCCCGCCAGTCGCCGCAGGCGATCGTCGACAAGGTCCTCGCGCTCCCCGAGGGCAGCCGCTTCCAGGTGCTGTCCCCGCTGGTCCGCGAGCGCAAGGGCGAATTCGCCGACCTCTTCGCCGACCTCCAGACCAAGGGCTACAGCCGGGCGCGGGTGGACGGGGAGACGATCCAGCTCGCCGAGCCGCCCGTGCTGAAGAAGCAGGAGAAGCACACCATCGAGGTGGTCGTCGACCGCCTCACCGTCAAGGACAGCGCCAAGCGCCGGCTCACCGACTCCGTCGAGACCGCGCTGGGGCTCTCCGGCGGCATGGTCATCCTGGACTTCGTCGACCTCGCCGAGGACGACCCCGAGCGCGAGCGGATGTTCTCCGAGCACCTGTACTGCCCGTACGACGACCTCTCCTTCGAGGAGCTGGAGCCGCGCTCCTTCTCCTTCAACTCGCCCTTCGGCGCCTGCCCCGAGTGCACCGGCATCGGCACGCGCATGGAGGTGGACCCGGAACTGATCGTCCCGGACGAGGACAAGTCCCTGGACGAGGGCGCCGTCTCGCCGTGGTCGCTCGGCCACACCAAGGACTACTTCCAGCGGCTGATCGGCGCGCTCGCCGGGGAGCTGGGCTTCCGCACCGACATCCCCTGGGCCGGGCTGCCGCAGCGCGCCAGGAAGGCCCTGCTGTACGGGCACAAGACCCAGATCGAGGTCCGCTACCGCAACCGGTACGGGCGCGAGCGGGCGTACACGACGGCCTTCGAGGGCGCCGTCCCGTTCGTCAAGCGCCGGCACGCCGAGTCCGAGAGCGACGCCAGCCGCGAGCGCTTCGAGGGCTACATGCGCGAGGTGCCCTGCCCGACCTGTGAGGGCACCCGGCTCAAGCCGATCGTGCTCGCGGTGACGGTGATGGAGCGCTCCATCGCCGAGGTGGCCGCCATGTCGATCAGCGAGTGCGCGGACTTCCTGGGCAGGCTGCGGCTGGACGCCCGCGACAAGAAGATCGCCGAGCGGGTCCTCAAGGAGGTCAACGAGCGGCTGCGCTTCCTGGTGGACGTGGGCCTGGACTACCTCTCGCTGAACCGCGCCGCCGGCACCCTGTCGGGCGGCGAGGCCCAGCGCATCCGGCTGGCCACGCAGATCGGCTCCGGCCTGGTCGGCGTGCTGTACGTACTGGACGAGCCGTCCATCGGCCTGCACCAGCGGGACAACCACCGGCTGATCGAGACGCTGGTGCGGCTGCGGGACATGGGCAACACGCTCATCGTGGTCGAGCACGACGAGGACACCATCAAGGTGGCCGACTGGGTCGTGGACATCGGCCCCGGCGCCGGCGAGCACGGCGGCAAGGTGGTGCACAGCGGCTCGCTGAAGGAGCTGCTGGCGAACACCGAGTCGATGACCGGCCAGTACCTGTCCGGCAAGAAGTCCATCCCCGTGCCGGACGTGCGCCGCCCCGTGAACGGCGAGCGCAGGCTGACCGTCCACGGCGCCAAGGAGAACAACCTGCGGGACATCGACGTGTCCTTCCCGCTGGGCGTCCTCACGGCCGTCACCGGTGTCTCCGGTTCCGGCAAGTCGACGCTGGTCAACGACATCCTGTACACGCACCTGGCGCGCGAGCTGAACGGCGCCCGGTCGGTACCGGGCCGCCACACGCGGGTGGAGGGCGACGACCTCGTCGACAAGGTGGTGCACGTCGACCAGTCGCCGATCGGCCGGACCCCGCGGTCCAACCCGGCGACGTACACGGGCGTCTTCGACCACGTGCGCAGGCTCTTCGCGGAGACGATGGAGGCGAAGGTGCGCGGCTACCTGCCGGGCCGCTTCTCCTTCAACGTCAAGGGCGGCCGGTGCGAGAACTGCTCCGGTGACGGCACCATCAAGATCGAGATGAACTTCCTGCCGGACGTGTACGTCCCGTGCGAGGTGTGCCACGGCGACCGGTACAACCGGGAGACGCTGGAGGTGCACTACAAGGGCAAGTCCATCGCCGAGGTCCTGAACATGCCGATCGAGGAGGCGCTGGACTTCTTCGAGGCCGTCCCGACGATCGCGCGGCACCTGCGCACGCTGAACGAGGTGGGGCTGGGGTACGTCCGCCTCGGCCAGTCGGCGCCGACGCTGTCGGGCGGTGAGGCGCAGCGCGTGAAGCTGGCGTCGGAGCTGCAGAAGCGGTCGACGGGCCGGACGGTCTACGTACTGGACGAGCCGACGACGGGCCTGCACTTCGAGGACATCTCGAAGCTGATCAAGGTGCTGTCCGGGCTGGTGGACAAGGGGAACTCGGTGATCGTCATCGAGCACAACCTCGACGTCATCAAGACGGCGGACTGGGTCGTCGACATGGGCCCCGAGGGCGGGTACGGCGGCGGCCTCGTGGTGGCCGAGGGCACGCCGGAGCAGGTCGCGTCGGTGGGTGCGAGCCACACCGGCAAGTTCCTGCGGGACATCCTGGGGGCGGAGCGGGTATCGGACGCGGGGGCGCCTCCGGCGCCGGCCCGGCGGACGAAGAAGACGGCCGCTACCGCCAAGAAGGCGACCCCGGCGAAGAAGGCGACCCCGGCCAAGAAGGCGGCGCCCCGCCCCCGCAAGGCATAGCCGCCTCCGGCAGGCGTGGGGCTGGAGTGCCCGGAGGGCACTTCCAGCCCCGCCGGCGCTTGAGGCGCGGGCGCGGGACGCCGTGGCCCGTGGACCCCGGCGGGTCTTTCAGCCCCGCCGGCGCTTGAGGCGCGGGCGCGGGGTGCCGTGGCCCGTGGACCCCGGCGGGTCTTTCAGCCCCCGGCGCTTGAGGCGTGGGTGCGGGGTGCCGTGGCCCGTGATCCCGGCGGGTCTTCCAGCCGCGCCGGCGACTGAGGCGAGAACGGTTGAAGGGCGGGTAGGGGGCCGCTCCGCGCAGCGGCCACCCAGCCCGCCACGCCCCCGCCGGACGGCGGGCGGCGCGTCGGGATGTGGCCGGTCAGGCCGCGATGCCGAGGGCGTGGCCCGCCGTCGCCGGGTCGGTCAGCGTCGTCAGCAGCGCGTCCGCGACATCCGCGCGGGCGATGACCTTCCCGCCCGGCACATTGGCGTCCAGGGCGCGCCGGTACGCCCCCGTGCGGGGCCGGTCCAGCAGGCGTGGCGGCCGGACCACCGTCCACCGGGCCCGGCTCGCGCCGATCGCGGCCTCCATCACCGCCAGGTCCGCGTACACGTCCCGCAGCAGCCGCCGCAGCAACGGGTAGACCACCACCCGCATCAGCGCCCCGTCCCCCGGCGCATCCGGCCCCAGCGGTGCGGCGCTGACCGCGGACAGCCGGCTCACCCCGGCGCGGTCCATCGCGGAGACGATCGCCCGCAGCGCCGGGCCGGCGACCGGGGTCAGCCGGGCCTGCTTGTTGCTCGAGGGGCCGAGGGCCGAGACCACCGCCTCCCGGCCCGCCAGGACGGGCACCAGCGCGTCCTCGTCGGTCAGGTCGGCCACCACCGCCACCAGGAGCCGGTCGTGCGGCGGCACGTCCAGCCGGGCCGGGTCGCGTACGACGGCCGTCACCTCATGGCCCGCGTCGAGGGCCTGCCGGACCACCTCGCGACCGACCCCGCCCGTCGCTCCGAACACCGTGATCTTCATCGTGGACCCCGTCGAAGATGGGTGGGTGAGCATTTACTCACCCCTCGGTCCACTAGGGTGAGTGAATGCCCACCCCCACGTCAAGCCGCCCCACCCCCGAGCGCCTCCTGGACGCCGCCGAGGCCCTCATGCGCACCGTCGGCCTCGCCAACACCACCACCAAGGCCATCGCCCGCGAAGCGGGCTGCTCGGAGGCGGCGCTCTACAAGCACTACGCCAACAAGGAAGAGCTGTTCGTACGCGTGCTGCTGGAGCGCACCCCCAACGCGGGCCCGCTCATGGCCGCCCTCACCGCCGAGCCCGGCGGGGGCGGGGTCGAGGAGGCGCTGGCCGGCATCGCCCGGCACGCCTCGCTGTTCTACGCCGAGGCCATGCCGATGGCCGCCTCCCTCTTCGCGGAGCCGGCCCTCCTCATGCGCCACCGCGAGGGCATCCAGGAGATCGGCACGGGCCCCCACGTGGTGCTGGACGCCCTGGAGGGGAGGCTGCGCCGCGAGCTCGCCGCCGGCCGGCTCCGGGAGGGCGCCGACCCGCGGGCCGCCGCCCAGCTGCTGCTCGGTGCCTGCTTCCAACGGGCCTTCTTCCTGCACTTCTCCGGAGCCGAGTCCGTGCAGCCGGCCGAGGAGTTCGCCGCGGCGCTCGCCCGGACGCTGTGGGCCGCTATCGGCTGAGCTCCAGCTCCGCCGCGTACGGGGGCTCGGCGCCCGCCCGGGTACAGGTCAGCGCGGCCGCGCGGGCCGCGTAGGCGAGGACGTCGGGCCAGTCTGCTCCGGCCGCGCCGGGGTCCGTGGCCGCCGTGAGGCGGTGCAGCAGCGCCGCGTTGACGGTGTCGCCCGCGCCGATGGTGTCCGCCACGGCGACCGGGCGGGCCGCCGCGCCGTACTCGGCGCCGTCCGCGGTCCACACCGTCAGCCCCGCCGCGCCCCGGGTCAGCACCACCGCCGACGGGCCGGCCGCCAGCCAGTCGCCGGGCCTGCCGCCCAGCCAGGCCGCGTCCTCCTCCGAGAGCTTGAGCACCGACACGTACGGCAGCCACTCCAGGAACCGCCTCCGGTACGCCGCCGGGTCCGCGATCAGCGCCGGGCGGACGTTCGGGTCCAGCAGGGTCAGCAGCCCACGCCGCGACTCCCGCCGCAGCAGCGCCTCGTACGCCGACGCGCCGGGCTCCAGCACCAGCGAGCACGTGCCGAGCGCGAGGGCCCGTACCGCCGGGGGCAGCGCGGGCGGCAGGGCGAAGAGCCGGTCGGCGGTCCCCTCGACGTAGAAGCGGTACGCGGCCGAGCCGTCCGGGGCCAGCGAGGGCACCGCCAGAGTCGTCGGCTCGGGCCCGCGCTGCACCAGCGAGAGGTCCACCCCGGCGGCCCGCAGCCCGGCGAGCAGGCTCTCGCCGAAACCGTCCTGCGACACCCGGGAGCAGAAGGCGGCCTCCGCCCCGAGCCGGCCCAGCGCCAGAGCGGTGTTGTAGGGCCCGCCACCGGGCCGGGGCAGCAGCGCGCCCGGCGGCCGCTCGACGGGCACGAGGTCGATCAGGGCTTCTCCACCGACGACGATCACGCGGGGGAAGGTATCCCATCCGGCGCCGGTATCGTCGGGTGGACCCCGCCCCCGGGGCCCGTCACTCGTGCCAGGAGAACCACATGTCCGCGTCGCAGCCCGCCGCCCGCCGTACCGTCCTGAAGGGCGCCGCCGCGCTCGCCGGGGCCGTGGGCGCGGGGACGGCGCTCACCGCGTGCTCCACCGAGGGCAACAGCGGCGCCGGCAGCCCGGCCGTCCCGAAGGAGCCGGTCGAGCTGGGCGGCGTGGCGGACGTCCCGGTCGGCGGCGCGAAGCTGTTCCGCGAGCGGAAGGTCATCGTCAGCTGCCCGGCGGAGGGGCAGTACAAGGCGTTCAGCGCCCAGTGCACGCACGCCGGCTGCGTCCTGGACAAGATCGTCGAGGGTGAGGGCAACTGCCCCTGCCACGGCAGCCGATTCGACGTCGCCACCGGCAAGGTCCTGCGCGGCCCGGCCACCGACCCGCTGCCGGCCGTCCCGGTCAAGGCGGAGAACGGCAAGCTGATCGCCGGCTAGCCGGGAGTGCGGCCGACGGGCTACTCCCAGTCCCAGGCGATCCCCAGGATCCCGCGCCGCACGGCCTGTTCGACCAGGTGGACCGCGCGGTGGCGGCCGCTCGGGGTGAGGTCGTGCAGGGCGGTGCGGGGGGCGTGGGGGCCCGTGCGGGCGAAGCGGCGGCAGCGCACCGGCAGGGCCGCCTCGTCGAAGCGGACCTGGAGCATGTACTGCCCGCCCGCGTAGCTGAAGCCCCGTACGTACTCGGTGCTGCGCCCGCCCGTGGCGTCCTCGATGCCGTAGCCGAAGACGTACGTGTCCCCGCACCGCAGCCGCGTGTCGAACAGCAGCTCCGCCACCACCACCCCGGCCTCGGGGTGGCAGCGCACCCGGCCCGTGCGGCAGTTCTCGTACGCCGTCACCCGCACCCGCGCCGCGTCGCAGCCCGGGTCGCCGTGGTGGACGGCCAGGTAGCGGTCCACGCCGTCGCGGTGGGCCCGCACGATCTGCTGCGACTCGCGCGTGCGCAGCTCGCCCCCCGGGCCGATGCGGACGCGCTCGTGGTGGCCGACCGAGTGCAGGCCGCCGTCCGCCGGGAGTTCCATGCCGGCCAGCAGCCGCTCCACCGCCGCGCCGACGCTCACCAGCGCCCGGTAGGAGCGGGCGGCCGGGCGGGCCGGTCCGGCGGCGGGCAGGGGGTCGGCCAGCAGGCGCAGCAGGGCGCCCGATGGCAGGTCCAGGATCTCCTCCAGGGCGGACACCGCCCGCAGGGACTCGGAGTGGCGCGGCCGCCGGGCGCCCTGCTGCCAGTAACTCAGGCTGGTCACGCCGACCTTGATGCCGCGCGCCGCGAGCCGGTGCTGCACCCGGTGCAGGGGCAGGCCGCGGGCGGCGAGGGCGGCGCGCAGGGCGAGGTGGAAGGGGCCGCCGCGCAGGAGCTCGTGCAGCTCCGCCGTGCCTGCCGTGCCCGTCGTGCCGGGACGGTCGCCGTCAGGCCGCATGGCGACTCCTCTGTGAACGTTCACACGCGCCGGGTGGGGGGCCGGGCCGGTGGTGCCGGGGGACCTGGTGGAACGGCAGCACCCGTTCACACCACAGCCCCACCGTTCACACTGCAATGTCACCGCGTATTGAAGCGTGTTGACCTGGTCGCGACAACACCCTGATGCTCCTCCACAGCGTCCGGACGCGCTCCCCCCCACTTCCCACACCGGGTCCCCACCTCGGGAGGAACGCGATGCGCAACAGAAGCGGGCGGCTGTCCCTGGCCGCCCTGATCTCCGCCCTGCTCCTCGTCCTGCTGCCCGTCGGCACCGGCGCCGGTACCGCCACCGCCGCCACCGCCACGGGCGGCTCCGACACCCCGAACGCCGCGCTGGCCTCCAAGCGGCTCGACATCACCATGCAGGCCCAGCAGAAGAACAACTGGTGCTGGGCCGCAGGCGGCAACACCATCGCCACCTGGTTCGGCCGCACCTACAGCCAGAACCAGTTCTGCAACGCCGCCTTCAACCGCCAGCAGGGCACCGAGTGCCCCAACAACCAGGCCACCCTGGGCAACGTCCAGACCGCCCTGCGCTGGGCCGGCATCAACTCCGGCAGCTACGTCAACGGCTGGCTCCAGTACTCGACCGTCCAGACCGAGATCAACGCCGGCCGGCCCGTCGAGACCCGTATCCAGTGGTCCAACGGCGGCGGCCACATGCACGTGCTCTACGGGTACGACACGGCCAGCAGCTGGGTCTACTGGGGCGACCCCTGGCCCTCCAGCAACCGCTACAACTGGGCCTCCCACGCCTGGTACGTCGACAACGGCACCTTCTCCTGGACCCACTCCCTCTACCGGATCGGGGCGTGACCGCCATGACCCTGCGCGCCTCCGCCGCCGCCGCGGTCCTCGCGGCCGCCGCCCTCCTCTCCCTGGGCGGTCAGGCCTCCGCCTCCCCCGTACCCCAGCCCCGGGCCGCCACCGCCGAGCACCGGGCGGCCGCCCACGAGGCCGCCACCGCGCCCGGCACCCTGGCGACGCTCTCCCGGTTCTTCGCCCGCGAGGGGAGGCTGTCGGCGGCCGACACCCGGCCCCGGATCGAGGGCGAGGCCGTCCCCGTGCACTACCTGTCGCCCGACTTCGTCGCGGGCAAGGCCGGTGCGCCGGTCGCCCGGCTGGAGTTCCTGGCGAGCGAGGCCGTCTCCGCCGACGGGCAGAAGGCGGCCCTGTGGACCGCGAGGACGGAAGCCGGCTGGCAGGTGGTGAACATCGCCACCGGCGACGACGAGTTCCGCTACGCGCGGCTGGGCGAGCGGAAGCTGCCCGGCGGGACGGTGTTCCGCGAGCCGCAGACCGACGCCTGGTACGTGGCCCGGGGCGACCGGGTGCTGCCGCTGGACGAGGACGCCGCGGGGGCGGTGGGCGAGCGGGGCACGACGCTGGCCGGGTACCGGGCCCGGGTGACGACGCTGTACGGGGACAAGCTGCCGGGGTCCGCGTACGCCGAGCGGGGCGTGGCCGGGGGCTTCGACGGCCCCGGCGGCGGCCGGGCCGGCGGTGTGCCGGCGGTGGCGGCCGCAGGGGGCGCCGGGGCGCTGGCGCTGGGCGCGGGCGGGGCGGTCGTCCTGCTGCGGCGGCGCCGCACCGCCGCCGGGGGGTAGCCCGCGCACCCGCGGGGTCCGGCCGCCCGCCGTCGGCCGGGCCCCGCGGGGCCCTCCCCTCCCCCCCCCGCCCGGGGTGCCAGCGGGGCCCCCGGGCCGGC
>NZ_JBEZKZ010000066.1:3134-41903 GCF_040651895.1 Streptomyces sp. NPDC048352 | reverse complement strand
GTGCGCCCCCCGTTGGGGGGGGGGGGTGTTGCTTCTGTCGGGGGGGGCCCGTCGGGGGGGGGGGGCGGGGGGCGGGGGGGGGGGGGGCCCCCCCCGCCCCCCCCCCCCTCCCTCACAGAGATCGCGCTTCGGGTTCAGCTACGCCGTGATGTGGCATCCGACGCGCTTCCGCCCGGTTTCAGCTGCAGCCGCTGGTGGAGCCGCAGCCCTCGCAGATGTAGCAGGAGCCGGCGCGCTGCATCTTCGTACCGCAGGAGAAGCAGAGCGGGGCGTCGGCGGAGACGCCGAGCTGCATCTCGACCAGTTCGGCGTTGCTGTGCGCCGTCTTGGGAGCCGGGACCGGGGCGACCGCGGCCGGCTTCGGGGCGGAAGCGGCCGGGACCGACGCGAGCGGCGCCGACTGGGCGAGGGTCTCGGTGTCGAGCTCCTCCTCCTCGAGCGGCTCGTAGGAGCCGGTGTCGAGGTGGCGCTGACGCTCCTCGGCCGAGTGGATGCCGAGGGCGGAGCGGGTCTCGAAGGGCAGGAAGTCCAGCGCCACGCGGCGGAAGATGTAGTCGACGATCGACTGGGCCATCCGCACGTCGGGGTCGTCCGTCATACCGGCCGGCTCGAAACGCATGTTGGTGAACTTCGCGACGTACGTCTCCAGCGGGACGCCGTACTGCAGGCCGACCGAGACGGCGATCGAGAAGGCGTCCATCATGCCCGCGAGGGTCGAGCCCTGCTTGGACATCTTCAGGAAGACCTCGCCCAGGCCGTCGTCCGGGTAGGAGTTCGCCGTCATGTAGCCCTCGGCGCCACCGACCGTGAAGGAGGTGGTGATCCCCGGGCGGCCCTTGGGGAGGCGCTTGCGGACGGGGCGGTACTCGATGACCTTCTCGACCGCCGTGCGGATGGTCTCCTCGGCCTTCTCGGTGATCTCGGCCTTCTCCTCCTCCTTCTTCTTGGCGGAGAGGGGCTGGCCGACCTTGCAGTTGTCGCGGTAGATCGCGAGCGCCTTGACGCCCAGCTTCCACGCCTCGAAGTAGATCTCCTCGATCTCCTCGACGGTCGCCGACTCCGGCATGTTGACCGTCTTCGAGATCGCGCCGGAGATCCAGGGCTGGATCGCGGCCATCATGCGGACGTGGCCCATCGGGGAGATGGAGCGCTCGCCCATGGCGCAGTCGAAGACCTCGTAGTGCTCGGACTTCAGGTGCGGGGCGTCGACGACGTTGCCGTGCTCGGCGATGTGGGAGACGATCGCCTCGATCTGCTCTTCCAGGTAGCCCATGCGGCGCAGGGCCTGCGGGACGGTGCCGTTGACGATCTGCATCGAGCCGCCGCCGACGAGCTTCTTGAACTTGACCAGGGCCAGGTCCGGCTCGACACCGGTGGTGTCACAGGACATCGCGAGGCCGATGGTGCCGGTCGGCGCGAGGACGGAGGCCTGGGCGTTGCGGAAGCCGTTCTTCTCGCCGAGGCGCAGGACGTCCTGCCAGGCCTCGGTGGCCGCGGCCCAGATCGCGTTGTCCAGGTCCTCGGTGCGCGGCGCGACGGCGTTGGCGTCGGCGTGCTGCTTCATGACGCGCTTGTGCGAGTCGGCGTTGCGGGCGTAGCCGTCGTACGGGCCGACGATGGCGGCCAGCTCGGCGGAGCGCTTGTACGCGGTGCCGGTCATCAGCGAGGTGATCGAGGCGGCGAGGGTGCGGCCGCCGTCCGAGTCGTAGGCGTGGCCGGTCGCCATCAGCAGGGCGCCGAGGTTGGCGTAGCCGATGCCCAGCTGGCGGAAGGCGCGGGTGTTCTCGCCGATCTTCTGGGTCGGGAAGTCGGCGAAGCAGATGGAGATGTCCATCGCGGTGATGACGAGCTCGACGACCTTGGCGAAGCGCTCGGCGTCGAAGGACTGGTTGCCCTTGCCGTCGTCGTTCAGGAACTTCATCAGGTTCAGCGAGGCGAGGTTGCAGGACGTGTTGTCCAGGTGCATGTACTCGCTGCACGGGTTGGACGCGGTGATGCGGCCGGACTCGGGGCAGGTGTGCCAGTGGTTGATCACACCGTCGTACTGGATGCCCGGGTCGGCGCAGGCCCACGCGGCCTCGGCGAGCTTGCGGAAGAGCGCCTTGGCGTCGACCTTCTCGATGACCTCGCCGGTCATGCGGGCGCGCAGGCCGAACTCGGTGCCGTTCTCGACGGCCGTCATGAACTCGTCGTTCACACGGACGGAGTTGTTGGCGTTCTGGTACTGGACGGACGTGATGTCGTCGCCGCCCAGGTCCATGTCGAAGCCCGCGTCGCGCAGGGCGCGGATCTTCTCCTCCTCCTTCACCTTGGTGGCGATGAAGTCCTCGACGTCCGGGTGGTCCACGTCCAGGACGACCATCTTGGCCGCACGGCGGGTGGCGCCGCCCGACTTGATCGTTCCCGCGGAGGCGTCGGCGCCGCGCATGAAGGAGACGGGGCCGGAGGCGTTGCCGCCGGAGGAGAGGAGCTCCTTGGAGGAGCGGATGCGGGAGAGGTTCAGGCCGGCGCCGGAGCCGCCCTTGAAGATCATGCCCTCTTCCTTGTACCAGTCGAGGATCGACTCCATGGAGTCGTCGACGGCCAGGATGAAGCAGGCGGAGACCTGCTGCGGCTGGGGCGTGCCGACGTTGAACCACACCGGGGAGTTGAAGCTGAAGATCTGGTGCAGGAGGGCGTAGGTCAGCTCGTGCTCGAAGATCTCCGCGTCGGCGGGGGACGCGAAGTAGTCGTAGTCCTCGCCGGCCTTCGTGTACGTCTTCACGATGCGGTCGATGAGCTGCTTGAGACCGGTCTCGCGCTGCGGGGTGCCGACGGCGCCGCGGAAGTACTTGCTGGTGACGATGTTGACCGCGTTCACCGACCAGAAGTCGGGGAACTCGACGCCGCGCTGCTCGAAGTTGACCGAGCCGTCGCGCCAGTTGGTCATGACGACGTCACGGAGCTCCCAGTTCACCTCGTCGTACGGGTGCACGCCGGGGGTGGTGTGGATGCGCTCGATCCGCAGGCCGCCCTTGGCGGCCTTGGTCCCCTTGGTGCGGGAACCACGTGCCGAGCTGCTCGCCGTCTCTGTCATGCCGCCTGCCTCCCATATGCGGGCAAAAACGCCCTAAAGTGCCAGCGCTATTCCGCCGCACAGTGCTGTGTGTCTTGTATCTACGAATCTCGCCGTCCCGGCCGGCGGGGCCGCGCCGCGCTTGCGGCCCCGTGCGGTCAGTCGGCGGCGGAGGCGGGCACGGGGACGACCCTGGGGGTCCCTCCGGGCTCGCACTCATGGGGGTGAGGCCGCGGCTCGCGCAGTTCCGCGATGGCGGTCTCGAAGTCTTCAAGGGTGTCGAACGCTTTGTACACGGATGCGAACCGCAGGTACGCGACCAGGTCGAGCTCCTGCAACGGGCCGAGTATGGCCAGACCCACGTCGTGGGTGGTCAGCTCGGCGCTCCCGGTGGCGCGCACCGCCTCCTCGACCCGCTGGCCGAGCTTGGCGAGGGCGTCCTCGGTGACCGGCCGTCCCTGGCATGCCTTGCGGACGCCGGAGATGACCTTGGTACGGCTGAAGGGTTCGGTGACCCCGCTTCGCTTGATCACCATCAGCGAGGCCGTCTCCACCGTCGTGAAGCGACGGGAGCAGTCGGGGCACTGACGGCGCCGGCGGATCGACGTTCCGTCGTCGGTGGTGCGGCTGTCGACGACGCGGCTGTCGGGGTGCCTGCAGAAGGGGCAGTGCATGGTTCCCTCACCCTCCTCTTGACACGACTGGATCACCGCACGGAGCCCTGCGACAACGGAGAGCGAGTCTCCGCCGGGGGCTCGTGAAGCAGCCACAAGCATATGCGATGCCAGGCGCCCCGGCGGACCGGGGACCACAACTTCTGGGCGGCTGAGACCATCCAACCACTAGATCTTGGGTTGGACCGGATTTGGGCCACTCCGCGTGTCGCGGCGTCCGATGGCCGGATACGGGGGCTCGCGGTGCCACACTGGGCGCAGCGGCGGACCCGGCCCGGGCACGGCCGATCCAACCGGGAAGGGTACCGTAAGGAGCGGACGCGGAGCCGAACCCGCGTTCGGTCCGACCGGGCGGCTACAGCCTTCCTGCGGACCGTCGGACCGGCCACCCGTACCGGCCTCCATACACCCACCTATCTAGCCCAGGTGGGGGATCCTCGATTTTTCACTCGAACGTGTGTTTGGCGCAACCTTTCGAAAGCTACTACCGTTGTCCAGCTAGGGAGAACATTTCGAGAGGGGCCGACGTGACCACCACCGCAGACAGTGCCACCATCACTGCCCAGAACCGCTCCCAGAGCCGACTCGAGCCGGTGCACGCCATGAATGACGCCAGTCAGAACCAGGAGGCGGAGGCCGTACGCCCCGCACGCTCGCTGCCAGGGCGACCTCCAGGCATCCGCGCCGACAGCTCCGGGCTCACGGACCGGCAGCGGAGGGTGATCGAGGTCATCCGGGACTCCGTGCAGCGCCGGGGGTACCCGCCGTCGATGCGGGAGATCGGCCAGGCGGTCGGCCTCTCCAGCACCTCGTCCGTGGCACACCAGCTGATGGCCCTGGAGCGCAAGGGCTTCCTGCGGCGTGACCCGCACCGCCCGCGCGCCTACGAGGTGCGCGGCTCGGACCAGCCCAGCTCGCAGCCCACCGACACCACCGGCAAGCCCGCCGCCTCCTACGTTCCCCTGGTCGGCCGGATCGCGGCCGGCGGCCCGATCCTGGCCGAGGAGTCCGTGGAGGACGTGTTCCCGCTGCCCCGCCAGCTCGTCGGCGACGGCGAGCTGTTCGTCCTCAAGGTCGTCGGCGATTCGATGATCGAGGCCGCGATCTGCGACGGCGACTGGGTCACCGTCCGCCGTCAGCCCGTCGCGGAGAACGGCGACATCGTCGCGGCGATGCTGGACGGCGAAGCCACCGTCAAGCGCTTCAAGCGCGAAGACGGGCACGTCTGGCTTCTCCCGCACAACGCCGCCTACCAGCCCATCCCGGGTGACGAGGCGACGATCCTCGGCAAGGTCGTCGCCGTGCTGCGCCGGGTCTGAATCCGCCCGTCGCCCCTCAGCCAGCTCCGGGACCCACTGCGCCGGTCCCGGAGCTGTTGCATGCCCGCAGCCGCGGACCTACGTGCCGTCTGCCTTCGCGCCCGCGTCGATCGCCGCCAGCGAGCGGCGCACCTGGTTGCGGTCCGTGGTGTACCAGAAGTCGGGCAGCGAGGCCCGCAGGAAGCTCCCGTACCGGGCCGTGGCCAGACGGGGGTCCAGGACGGCGACGACACCGCGGTCGCCCGAGGCCCGAACGAGCCGGCCGGCGCCCTGGGCCATCAGCAGGGCCGCGTGGGTGGCGGCGACCGCCATGAAGCCGTTGCCGCCGTTCTCCTCCACCGACTTCTGCCGCGCGCTCATCAGCGGGTCGTCGGGGCGGGGGAACGGGATCCTGTCCATGATCACGAGCTGGCAGCTGGGTCCGGGCACGTCCACGCCCTGCCACAGGGAGAGCGTCCCGAACAGGCAGGTCCGCGGATCCGCCGCGAAGGCCTTGATCAGCTCTCCCAGCGTCTCCTCGCCCTGGAGCAGGATCGGGTTGTCGAGCCGCCCGCGCAGCTCCTCGGCCGCGGCCTTGGCTCCGCGCATGGAGGAGAAGAGGCCGAGGGTGCGGCCGCCGGCCGCCTCGATCAGCTCCGCCAGCTCGTCCATCATGTCGCCGCGCGTGCCCTCCCGGCCCGGGGTGGCCAGGTGCTTGGCGACGTACAAAATGCCCTGCTTGGGATAGTCGAACGGGGACCCCACGTCCAGGCCCCGCCAGAGCGGCACGTCCTCCCCCTCCACCCCTTCCGGGGAGAGGCCGAGCGAGGCCGCGACCCCGTTGAAGTCACCGCCCAGCTTGAGGGTGGCGGAGGTGAGGACCACCGAGCGGTCCTCGAAGAGCTTCTCCCGCAGCAGCCCGGACACCGAGAGCGGGGCGACCCGCAGGGTCGCGCCGAACCGGTCGTGCCGTTCGTACCAGACCACGTCGTACTCGGAGCCGTTCGTGATCCGCTCCGCGACCGCGTGGACGTTCTCCACCGCGGCCAGGGCCTGCTTGCGGACCGCGTCCTCGTCCTGGACGGACTTGTCGCGGGTGGAGCCGATCGCGGAGATCACGCTGCGCGCGGAGTCGCGCAGCGACATCAGCGCGTAGCCGAGGTCCTCGGGAATCTGCTCCAGACGGCCGGGGAGCGCCAGCTCCATGACCCGCTCGAAGGTCTCCGAGGCGGTCTGCAGCGAGTCCGCGACCTTCTCGTCGACGAGCTTGGCGGCCCGCTTCACGGCCCGGTTGACCTGGCCCGGGCTGAGCTCGCCGGTGGCGACGCCGGTGACACGGGAGACCAGCTCGTGGGCTTCGTCCACGATCAGCACCTCGTGCTGGGGCAGCACCGGGGCGCCTTCGATGGCGTCGATGGCGAGCAGCGCGTGGTTGGTGACGACCACGTCGGCGAGCTTGGCCCGCTCACGGGCCGCCTCCGCGAAGCACTCGGCGCCGTACGCGCACTTCGTGGCGCCCAGGCACTCCCGGGAGGAGACCGAGATCTGGCTCCAGGCCTTGTCGGAGACGCCCGGGGTGAGGTCGTCGCGGTCGCCGGTCTCCGTCTCGTCCGCCCAGTCGCGCAGGCGCAGCAGGTCCTTGCCGAGCTTGCTGCTCGGGGCGGCCGCTTCGAACTGGTCGAAGAGGCCCTCTTCCTCGTCCTGCGGGGCGCCCTCGTGCAGCCGGTGCAGGCACAGGTAGTTCGACCGGCCCTTGAGCATGGCGAACTGCGGCCGCCGGCGCAGCTGCGGATGCAGCGCCTCGACCGTGCGCGGCAGGTCGCGCTCCACGAGCTGGCGCTGGAGCGCCAGCGTCGCCGTGGCGACGACCACGCGCTCGCCGTGGGCGAGGGCCGGCACCAGGTAGCCGAGGGACTTGCCGGTGCCGGTACCGGCCTGGATCAGCCGATGGGAGTTGTCGTCGATCGCTTCGGCGACGGCTTCGGCCATGGCCACCTGGCCGGGCCGCTCCGTGCCGCCGACGGCGGAGACGGCGGCGTGCAGCAGGTCGGGGAGGGAGGGCTTCGTCATAGCACTGCCAACCCTACGGGGCGCCACCGACAGCGGCCGCATCGATCACTCTTCAGGGCGGTGCGGGGGAAGCCGGGGCGGTGATCAGAGCAGGTGGCGCAGCGCCCGCTCACGGATCATCAGGGCGGCTCGTTTGCCGGGGAGGTCGATTTCCCTGGAATAGCGGAAACCGGCGTTCATGAAGGCCGCGACGGAGGGGGTGTTGCGCACGTCCGGTTCCGCGATGACGCGTGTGCAGCGGGGGCGGTTGTCGAAGACGAGCTCGGCGACGGCGCGCAGCAGCGTCTTGCCCAGGCCCCGGCCGCGGTTCGTGCCGTCTCCGATGAGCAGGTGGATGCCGGTGTCGTGGGAGCGCGCCGGGTAGTGGCGGGAGAACGGGTCGAGATCGGCCCGGTAGATCTCCCAGTAGCTCATGGGGCTGCCGTCCAGGAGGCCGAGGCAGGGGATGCTGTGGCCGGGGCCGTCGAGCTGGGCCCGCAGGTGGGCCGTGGTGACGGCGGCCGGGCCGTCCAGTTCCCAGTAGGCAGCCACTTCGGGGTCGTTCATCCAGCCCGTGAGCAGGTCCACGTCCCGGCTCGGCCGTACGGGTTCGAGGCGGAAGGCCCCGACCGGTGTCGCGACCGCGCCCCAGCCCGCGGGTGAGTCGAGGAGGTCCGCCTCGGCGAGCAGCGGCAGCAGTCCGGCGGTGAAGCGGTGCGCGGTGGCCTCCTGCGAGACGGGGCTGCCGGCGGAGCCGGTGGTCGTGTCCGTGGGAAACATCGGGGCTCTTCTCGGTGTCGGCGGGAGCGCGTCAGTCGTGCAGGGGGTTGGCGATGGTGACGTAGACGGACTGGGTGTCGACGGGGCCTACGAGCTCGTCGAGGCCGCCCAGGCGGGTGAGCAGGTTCGCCTTGCAGCGGAGGGTGGGCGAGTCGAGCAGCTGCCCGGGGACCGGGCCGAGACCCGCGGCCTTGCCGAGGAAGCGGCGGAAGGCGGCGAGGAGCACGCGCTCGTCCGCGAGCCGCTGGGATCCGAAGGCGCCGATGAGGCCGATCACGTTGTTGATGCCGAGGTAGTAGGCGAAGCGTTCGTCGGTGACGGCGTCCGGGACGAAGGTGTCGCTGGTGCTGCCGATGCCGGGGAGGCGGCGTTCCAGTTCGGCGCGCCAGGAGTCGCGGAAGTAGTAGCCCTGGTTGTCGCGGAAGCGGCCGCCGACGGGCCAGCCTGCCTGGTCGAGGATCACCAGGGTGTTCTGCTGGTGCGCTTCGAGGGCGATGCCCGCGAGGGCGTCGAAGGCGAGGACCGGCAGGACGACGTGGTCGAGGTAGCGCAGGAACCACTCCGTGGCGACGGCGGAGACGGGCCGGCCGGTGGTCACGGCGAGCCGGGAGAGGGTGTCGGCGAGCCGGGAGCGCATGGTGGGCCGGCCGGGCCACGGGCGGAGGGAGGTCAGTGCGGCGACGCAGACGGCGTCGTCGTCGGAGCCGAAGGGGTTGTGGCGCAGGACGGCGTCGAATCCCCGGACGGGAGTGCCGTCCAGGGCGTCGACGGCGACCCAGGCGGGGTCGCGCACGATGTCGAAGCCGGGGTGGGCGCTCTGCCACTGCTCGGCGAGGCCGGTGCGGAGCAGCCGGTGCACTTCGACACCGCGGTGGAGTTCCTTGCGGAGGTTCTCGCGTCGGGAGTTGGTGATGCGCAGGCCGAGGGAGAGCTTGAGCATCGCCGGGACGCCTGGGCGGTGGACGGTGCGGACGGAGGAGGTGGGGTACCAGGGGTCGCCGTACGGGCCAAGGTCGGTGAGGAGGCCCGCGTCGCGGAGGGCGGTGACGGCGGGGCGCCGGAGGAGGTCGCGGGCCTGCCAGGGGTGCAGGGGGAGGGCGGTGGTGCCGGCGGGCAGCGGGAGTCCGGGGGCGAGGCGGGCGAGGAGCCGGGCGGCGGAGACGGGGCGGCCCCGTTCGGTCCAGGCGGAGTCGGTGGCGAGGGCGTCGGGGGCGACGGCCATCCAGTGCAGGGGGAAGGAGCCGTGGAGTTCGGGCGAGTACTGGCGTACTTCGGCTTCGGAGAGTCCTTCGCGGCTCTTGGGGTCCGGCTGGAGGGGGTGGCCGAGGAGGAGTGACTGTTCGGCGGTGAGGAAGCGGTCCCCGGCGACGGGGGCGGGCCCGGTGGGGCGTCGGCGCCGGTCGGCGATGAACTCGGCGGTGCGGCGCACCGAGTCGGCGACCCGGCCCACGAGGTCGGTGCCGCTGCGGCCGTCGCCCTCGCGGGCGAGCAGGGCGGCGAGGGTGACGGCGTCCACGGCCTGCGCATGGGCGGGGGTGCCTTCGATGCGGGCGGGGGCAAAACGGTGCCAGCCCGCCGGGGACCAGTACCGGACGGGGACGAGCAGGGCGGCCCCGGACGCGGGGAGGGGGATGCGGAGCAGGGTTCCGGCCGGCCCGTCGGGGCGGCCGACACCCCTCTCGCGGACCCAGCACCGCAGGAGGTTCTCCACCGTCGCGGCCTCGGCGGCGATGGCCGGGTCGGCGTGGTCCAGCAGGTCGGGGAGCGCCGCCGGTTCGGGGCCGGCCGGTCCGGTGCCGCCCACGCGGGGGCGGAGGGTGCCGTCCTGCTGCCGGGGCACGGTGCCGGTGCCCGCCGGGGGGTGGGCCGGGCGTGCCTGCCCCGCCGAGGGGGCGGGTCCGGGCGAGGCGGCATGCCCCGGCGCAGGCACCGCTCCGGCGTGGGCGCGCCCGGGCCCGGCCTGCCGAGCCGGGTCCCCCGCCGGGTGCGCCGGGGCCGGGTCGGCTGCCGCCGGGTGAACCGGAGCATCCGTCGGGGTGACCGGGGCTGCCGCACAGTCGGCCAGGGGCCCTCCGGGGCCGACCGCGGGTCCGGCAGGGTCGGCCGGAGCCGGGTGGGCCGGAGCCTCCGCCGGGGTGGCCGGGTGTACTGCCCAGGGGGCCGGGGTCCCTGCCGGGCCGGCCGGGGGTACTGCCCGGGGGGCCGGGGTCCCTGCCGGGGTGGCCGGGGGCGCTCCCCAGGATGCCGGGTTCCCTGGCGGGACGGGCGGGGATGCTGCCCAGGGGGCCGGGGTCGCTGCTGGGGCTGCGGCAGAGGCGGCCGGGTGCGCCGGGGTCGCGGCCGGCAGCGCTGGGGCCGCGGCAGGCGCGGCCGGGGGCGCTGCCCAGGGGGCCGGGGTCGCTGCTGGGCCTGCGGCAGAGGCGGCCGGGTGCACCGGGGTCGCGGCCGGCAGCGCTGGGGTCGCGGCAGGGGCGGCCAGGGGTGGCGGGTCGTCCGACGTCCGGGGTGGTGGCCAGGCGGCCGGGGTGCCCGGCGGGCGGGTGGGGGCGGAGGGGGGCGCTTCGTCGGCCGGGGGCGGGGTGGCGGGGCGGGGGGCGGGGTCGGGCATCGGGGGTCCTTCGCGTGCGGTCAGTGGAGCCGGCGGGCGGCGGCGGGGACGGCGTCGGCCAGCCGGTCCAGGACGGCCGCGGCCTGTTCGTCGGTCAGGGTCAGCGGGGGCAGCAGCCGCACGACGCTGGAGTGGCGGCCCCCCAGCTCGACGATCAGCCCGCGGTCCAGGCACTCCTGGCGGACCTCGGCAGCGAGGGCGGGCGCTGCGGCGCCGGTGGCGGGGTCGACCAGTTCGAGGCCGATCATCAGGCCGCGGCCCCGGACGTCGCCGACGCAGGGCTGGTCCGCGGCGAGGCCGCGCAGCGCCGCCAGCATCCGTCCCCCCAGGACCGCCGCACGCTCGGCGAGGCCGTTGCGGCGGACGTAGGCGAGGGTGGCGGTGCCCGCCGCCATGGCGAGCTGGTTCCCGCGGAACGTTCCGGCATGGGCGCCGGGGGCCCAGACGTCCAGTCCGGCCCGGTAGACGATCACGGCGAGCGGCAGGCTGCCGCCGATGGCCTTGGACAGGACCATCACGTCGGGGACCACCCCCGCGTGGTCGACGCCCCAGAAGGCGCCGGTGCGGCCGACCCCGGTCTGCACCTCGTCCGCGATGAGCGGGATGCCGCGGGCTGCGGTGATCTCCCGCATCCGGCGCAGCCAGGCGTCCGGGGCCGGGTGGACCCCGCCCTCGCCCTGCACGGGCTCGACGATCATGGCGGCGGGTGCCGGCACCCCGCCCTTGGGGTCGTCCAGCAGGCTCTCCGTCCAGCGGGCGCCGAGCCGTGCCCCCTCGGCGCCGCCGACCCCGAAGGGGCAGCGGTGGTCCTGCGGGTAGGGCAGCCGGGTCACCCGTACGTCGCCGGCGCCGCCCGAGGCCTCCAGTGCTCCGGCGGTCATGCCGTGGTAGGCCCCGGTGAAGGTGAGGAGCCCGCTGCGTCCGGTGGCGGTGCGGACCAGTTTCAGCGCGGCCTCGACGGCGTCGGTCCCGGCGGGGCCGCAGAACTGGATGCGGGCGTCGGCGGCGAGCTCGTCCGGCAGGTTCGCGAAGAGCTCGGTGGTGAAGGCGTCCTTGACCGGGGTGGCCAGGTCGAGGACGTGCAGGGGTGCCCCCGAGTCGAGGACGCCGCGGATGGCTTCGAGTACGACGGGGTGGTTGTGCCCGAGGGCGAGGGTGCCCGCGCCGGAGAGGCAGTCGAGGTAGCGACGCCCGTCGGCGCCCTCGATCGTCAGCCCGCGGGCGCGCACCGGCACGATGGGCAGCGAGCGGGCGTAGGTCCGGGCCGCGGATTCGCGCAGCGCCTGCCGGCGCAGGATGCCCTCGGCGGAGGCGGGCCCGCGCCCGCCCTGCGGCGGGACCTGCGCCCCGGGCGACGCCTGCGCCGCGGCGTCCGCCGCGGTCCGATGGGGGGTTTGCGCCGCGGCTGCGGTCGGCTCGGTCACGGCCACGACTGTCGGTCCTCCCGCACGGCTGCCCTTCCGGATCGCGCCTCGAACACGGGCGCTGCTGCTCCATCCCCCGTACGTAGCAACGACGGTGGGGGCGCTCGATCACGGGTCGCCCGAAGATCCTTGCGGTCCCGGCCGGAATGCCTCCCCGAGGAACCGCCGACCCGGGGGCCGCCGTCCTAGGCCACGGCGGCATAGTGGGGTTGCGATCCACCCCGATCGACTCCGTCCAACACCTCGAATCTCCAGGGGGATTTACGACATGCGACCGAACCGACCGGTCACCGCGATACTCAGCGCGGCCGCGCTCGCGCTGACGGCCTCGGCCTGCGGACCCGACGGCGGTGAGGCCGGCGGCGACGCCAAGCCGACCGTGGCTGCGAGCCTGCCGTCCGGCGCGACGGACGGGATCCAGATCCCGGACGAGCTCAAGGACAAGCTCAAGCAGCACGGCTTCGACCTGGAGAAGTGGAGGGGGGGCGCCTGGAAGAACTGGAAGAAGGAGGACTGGCTCCGCGAGGCGGGCGACTACGTCAACCCGATCATCGACGGTCTCTGGGACCCGGACCGGATGCGTGACGCGGAGCAGCCGCAGCGCCCGGCCGTCGACCCGGACGCCGGCAAGGACCAGGGCGTCACCGATCCCACCCCGGCGCCCGTGGCGGCCACGCCGGCGGCTTCGCCGTACCACACGAGCGTTCCCGCGTCCGGCAAGGTCTTCTTCGACGGCCCCGAGGGCTCGATGGTCTGCTCGGCGACGGTCGTGAAGGACCCGGCCCACCCGGGCAAGTCCAACATGGTCTGGACGGCGGGCCATTGCGTGCACGCGGGCAAGGCCGGCGGCTGGTACCGCAACATCGCGTTCGTCCCGTCCTACAACAACGCCGGCAAGCCGGCGGCGGCCCTCAAGGGCGCGCCGCGCGAGCAGGTGGCCCCGTACGGCGTGTGGTGGAGCGACTGGGCGCAGACCTCCGACCAGTGGATCGCCACCGGCGGCCCGACGGGCGGCGCGGGTGCCCCGTACGACTTCGCGGTGCTCCACGTGACGCCGGAGAAGGGCGGCGGCAAGTCGCTGGAGGAGACGGTCGGTACGGCGCTGCCGGTGGAGTTCAACGCCCCGGCGGTGCCGAAGGTCGCGAGCATGACGGCGACGGGCTACCCGGCGGCGGCCCCGTTCGACGGGCAGAAGGCGTACCAGTGCACGGACAAGCCGGGCCGGCTGGCGCTGCGGCAGGCCGACCCGGTGATGTACCGCATCGGCTGCACCATGACGGGCGGTTCCTCCGGTGGCGGCTGGGTCGCCGCGGGTGCCGACGGCAAGCCGGCGCTGGTGTCGAACACCTCGATCGGTCCGGCGAAGGCCGGGTGGCTGGCCGGACCGAAGCTGGGTCCGGAGGCCAAGGGCATCTACGACGCGGTGAGCGCGAAGTTCAAGTAGCCCCGGCGGTCGACCACATGGGGGAGGGCCCCCGCTCGATCCGGGCGGGGGCCCTCCCTCGTGTACTGCTGCCTTGCTCGTGCCGTTACTGCTTGGCGGGCACGTACGGCGTCAGCTCGGCCGCCAGTTCCCGGTGGACCCGGGCCTTGAGCAGGGTGCCCTCCGGGGTGTGCTCCTCGGAGATCACCTCGCCCTCGGCGTGGGCCCGGGCGATCAGCCCGCCGCGGGTGTACGGCACGAGGGCCTCCACCTCGACCGCGGGCCGGGGCAGCTCGCTGTCGATGAGCGCGAGGAGTTCCTCGATGCCCTGGCCGGTGCGGGCCGAGACGGCGATGGAGTGCCGCTCGATGCGCAGCAGCCGCTGCAGGACGAGCGGGTCGGCGGCGTCCGCCTTGTTGATCACCACGATCTCGGGCACGTCGACCGCGCCGACCTCGCGGATGACCTCGCGCACCGCCGCCAGCTGCTCCTCCGGTGCCGGGTGCGAGCCGTCCACGATGTGCAGGATGAGGTCGGAGTCGCCGACCTCCTCCATCGTGGAGCGGAACGCCTCGACGAGGTGGTGGGGCAGGTGCCGGACGAAGCCCACGGTGTCGGCCAGGGTGTAGACGCGGCCGGAGGGGGTTTCGGCCCGGCGCACGGTCGGGTCGAGGGTGGCGAACAGTGCGTTCTCCACCAGCACGCCCGCGCCCGTGAGGCGGTTGAGCAGGGAGGACTTGCCGGCGTTGGTGTAGCCGGCGATGGCGACCGAGGGGACCTTGTTGCGGCGGCGTTCCTGCCGCTTGATGTCCCGGCCGGTCTTCATCTCGGCGATCTCCCGGCGCATCTTGGCCATCTTCTCGCGGATGCGGCGCCGGTCGGTTTCGATCTTGGTCTCACCGGGGCCTCGGGTGGCCATGCCGCCACCGCCGCCGCCGCCCATCTGCCGGGACAGCGACTGGCCCCAGCCGCGCAGGCGCGGCAGCATGTACTGCATCTGCGCGAGTGCGACCTGTGCCTTGCCCTCTCGGGACTTGGCGTGCTGGGCGAAGATGTCGAGGATGAGGGCGGTCCGGTCGACGACCTTGACCTTGACCACGTCCTCGAGCGCGATGAGCTGGCCGGGGCTGAGCTCGCCGTCGCAGACGACGGTGTCGGCCCCGCTCTCGAGCACGATGTCGCGCAGTTCGCGGGCCTTGCCGGAGCCGATGAAGGTGGCCGGGTCGGGCTTGTCGCGGCGCTGCATCACACCGTCGAGCACGAGGGCGCCCGCCGTCTCGGCGAGGGCCGCGAGCTCCGCGAGGGAGTTCTCGGCGTCGCTGACCGTGCCGGAGGTCCAGACACCGACGAGGACCACGCGCTCCAGGCGGAGCTGGCGGTACTCGACCTCGGTGACGTCCTCGAGTTCGGTGGAGAGACCGGCCACGCGGCGCAGTGCCGCGCGGTCGGAGCGGTCGAACTGGTCGCCGTCCCGCTCTCCGTCGACCTCGTGGCTCCAGGCGACGTCCTCTTCCATCAGGGCATCGGCCCGAAGGCTCTCGGTGAAGCTCTGCGCGTCCCGCACGTCCTGCGCGTCCCGCGGGTCCTGGGAAGGGGAAGAAGAGGAGGTCATTGGATCCTTACGTCGATTCGATGGTGTCGCGCCGGGCGGTCCCGGTCCGGCCGGTTCGGCCAGGGCCAAAGGTACCGCTGTGCGTGACATAACGCTGTCACGTCCAACGCGTGGGCCGGTCCACTGATTCCCCGGAGCGCGATCCCCCGGGAGGTGGTCCCCCGGAGCGCCCCGTCGGCCTCGTTGATGGTGTCATGCCCGTTCCCCGCCCGTCATACCGTTTTCCGCCCCTACGGCTTGCGCGGGGCGGGGGAGGACGCGGCGGCCCGGGAGGGTGCCGGGGCGGCGGAGGAGGCCGGGGCGGCCCAGTCGGGGTGTCCCGGCATCGCCGGCGTGGTCTCCCCGTACAGCCACGGCCGCAGGAAGGCGGTCAGGTCGCGTCCGGCCTCCCGTGAGGCCAGCCGTACGAAGTCCTCCGTGCCCGCGGTCCCGTCCTTGTGCTCCGCCACCCAGCGCCGCTCGACCCGGTCGAAGGCGTCGGCGCCGATCTCCTGGCGCAGGGCGTAGAGGATCAGTGCGGCCCCGTCGTAGACGACGGGCCGGAACAGGCCGATCTTCTGCCCGGGGGCGGCCGCCTTGGGCGCGGCCGGCGGGCCGCCCTGGGCCCGCCACTGGTCGGAGCGCTGGTAGGCCTCGCGCATGCGCCGCTCCAGGGGGTACTTCCCGAGCCCGTCCGCGTACAGGGCCTCGTACCAGGTGGCGTGTCCCTCGTTGAGCCACAGGTCGGACCAGGTCCGCGGGGTCACGCTGTCGCCGAACCACTGGTGGGCGAGCTCGTGGACCATGACGGACTCGACGTACCAGTCCGGGTAGCCGGCCGCCTCCCCCGCGAACAGGCCCTGCTCGAAGAGCGAGAGGGTCTGGGTCTCCAGCTCGAAGCCGGTCTTCGCCCGGGCGATCAGCACCCCGTAGTTCTCGAAGGGGTAGCGCCCGACGCGCTCCTCCATCCACGTGACGTGCCCGGCGGTCTTGGCCAGCCAGGGCTCCAGCCGCTCCCGGTCGGCGGCGGGCACCACGTCGCGCAGCGGCAGGCCGTGCGGTCCGGTGTGGTGGAGGACGGCGGAGCGGCCGATGGAGACCTGGGCCAGCTCGGTGGCCATGGGGTGCAGGGTCCTGTACGTCCACTCGGTGGCGCCGCCGGCGCGGGCGGCCGGGAGGGCGCCGGGCAGCCCGTTGGCGACGGCCCTGTACCCGTCGGGGGCGGTGATCCGGAAGGTGAAGAAGGCCTTGTCTGCGGGGTGGTCGTTGCAGGGGAAGACGCGGTGGGCGGCGTCGGCCTGGTTGGCCATGGCCAGGCCGTCCTCGGTGGTCACCCACCCGCCGTCCGAGGCCCTGCCGCGCGGGTCGCTGGTGTGCCGGACGGTGATGTGCAGCGCTGCGCCGGCGGGCACCGGGTGCGCGGGGGTCAGGACGAGGTCCTCCCCGGCGGCCTCGAAGCGGGCGGGCTGCCCGTTGACCTGGGCGGAGGCCACCGTGCCGTGGGTGAAGTCGAGGTTGACCCGCTCCAGCGGCTCCAGGCTGCGGGCCCGGATGGTGGTGACCGCGTCGAGCGGGCTGCGGTTGTCCTTGTACGTCAGGGACAGGTCGTAGGCGAGGACGTCGTAGCCGGGGTTGCCCAGCTCGGGGAAGAGCCGGTCGCCGATGCCCAGCGGCTTCGGCGGGGGCAGCACGGCGGCGACGAGCGTGAGGGAGGCCGCGGCGAGCAGGGAGGCGCGCAGGCGGGGGGAGGTGAGCTGCATCCACCATCGCTTACCAGCGCGTGTCGCGGGCCCGCGAGCGGCGCGCGACGACGCCACCCGAACGGGGCGCCCGGACGGGCACCGGACCCCGTGCGCCCCGGCGTACGCCCCCGGCGTGGAAACGTCCCCCGACGTCTTCCGGCCCCCCGGCCCCTCCCCCGCCCCCTCCGCCGCCCCGCTAGGCCCGGCTCACGTCGTAGACGCCGGGCACGTCCCGCATCGCCCGCATCAGCGCCGGCAGCACCGACGCGTCGGGCAGGTGCAGGGTGTAGCTGTGCCGGACCCGCTGTTCGACGGGCGGCTCGACGGTGGCGGAGACCACCTCGACGCCGAGCCGGGCGATGGCCTCGGTCAGGTCGGCCAGCAGGTGCGGGCGGCCGAACGATTCGGCGAGCAGGGTGACCCGGCAGTCCGCGGTGGCCCGCCAGTGCACGGCGACGGAGGTGCGGCCCAGGGAGCGCATCTGGGCCACGGCCGGGCAGTGGACGCGGTGGACGGTGACCGCGCCGCCGCGTACGAGGAACCCGGCGACCGCGTCCGGCGGCACCGGGGTGCAGCATCCGGCGAGGCGCACGTGCGCGTGGGGCAGGTCGGCGACGGCGTTGCCCCCGCCGCCGCGCAGCCCCGGTACCGACAGCGGCGCCCGGGGCGCGGCGGTGGCGGGGCCGGGGCCGTCCGGGTGGCTCTGGAGCCAGCTGCTGATGGCGATCCGGGCGGCCGGGGTCCTGGCGTGCTCCAGCCAGTCGGCGGCGGGCCCGGAGGAGGCGTCCTGGGCGAGGAGCAGCTGGACGGTGTCCCCGTCGGAGAGCGGGGAGGAGAGGGAGGTGAGGCGCCCGTTGACGCGGGCGCCGATACAGCCGTGGGCCGCCTCGCCGTGCTGCGCGTAGGCGGCGTCGATGCAGCTGGCGCCGGCCGGCAGGCCCAGCGTCCCCCCGTCGGCGCGGAAGACGGTGATCTCCCGGTCCTGGGCCAGCTCGGCGCGCAGCACGCTCCAGAAGGTGTCCGGGTCGGGCGCGGACTGCTGCCAGTCGAGGAGCCGGGAGAGCCAGCCGGGGCGGGTGGGGTCGACGCGTTCCTCGTCGCAGTCGGCGGTCTCCCCCGTGGCGTACGGGTTGCCGAGGGCGACGACCCCGGCCTCGGCGACGCGGTGCATCTGGCGGGTGCGGACGATGACCTCGGCGACGTACCCCTCGGGCACGGCGACGGCGGTGTGCAGCGACTGGTAGAGGTTGAACTTGGGGACGGCGATGAAGTCCTTGAACTCCGAGACGACCGGGGTGAAGCAGGTGTGGAGTTCGCCGAGGACGCCGTAGCAGTCGGCGTTCTCGGCGACGAGGACGAGGATGCGGCCGAAGTCGGAGCCGCGCAGTTCGCCGCGCTGGCGGGAGATGCGGTGCAGGGATACGAAGTGCCGCGGCCTCACCTGGACCTCGGCGGCGATGCCGGCGTCGCGCAGGACGGCGCGTACGGACTCGGCGATGGCGGCGAGGGGGTCGTCGTCGCCTGCGCGGGCGGCGATGAGGGCGCGGGTGTGCTCGTACTCCTCGGGGTGCAGGATCGCGAAGACGAGGTCTTCGAGCTCGGTCTTGAGGGCCTGGACGCCGAGGCGTTCGGCGAGGGGGATCAGGACGTCGCGGGTGACCTTGGCGATGCGCGCCTGTTTCTCGGGGCGCATGACGCCGAGGGTGCGCATGTTGTGGAGCCGGTCGGCGAGTTTGATGGACATGACGCGGACGTCGTTGCCGGTGGCGACGAGCATCTTGCGGAAGGTCTCGGGTTCGGCGGCGGCCCCGTAGTCGATCTTCTCGACCTTGGTGACGCCGTCGACGATGAAGCAGACCTCGTCGCCGAACTCCTCCCGGACCTGTTCCAGCGTCACCTCGGTGTCCTCGACGGTGTCGTGGAGCAGAGAGGCCGTCAGGGTGGTGGTCTCGGCACCAAGTTCGGCGAGGATGAGGGTGACGGCGAGGGGGTGGGTGATGTACGGCTCGCCGCTCTTGCGCATCTGGCCGCGGTGGGAGTGCTCCGCGAGCAGGTAGGCCTTCCGCAGAATGGACAGGTCGGCGTCCGGATGGTGGGCGCGGTGGGCTTCTGCTACGTGCCCGATGGCGTCCGGCAGGCGGTCGCGGGACGCGGGTCCGAGCAGGGCCGCGCGCCCCAGGCGGCGCAGATCGAGCCGGCTCCGGCCCCGTCTGCGCAGCTCAGGGCGCACATCGGCATGTGCTTCGGGGTTCGTGGCCTCTGCACTCATGGGCACCTCCGGCGGCTTCGACCGGCGGTGGCGGGCATGGGGTGAGCCCTCAGGGCCGGTGCCTGATGTTACCGACCCCACCACGTGGCGCAGTCCACCTCTCGCTCAGCGTGAAACGGATCACCCATGAGAGGGAATCTTCAGGCGAAAGCCGTTTCGGTGAGCCAGTCGGCCTCGAACTCACCGGAGGCCACGATGACGGCCGGTCCGGTCATGTCGACGCTCCCGTCGGGGTGTTCGGTGATGACGAGGGTGCCGCCGGGCAGGTCGACGGTGTACGAGACGGGCCGGCCGGTGGCCGCGGGGTCGGCCCCGTCGCGCCGGATGGCGGCGACGGCGACCGCGCAGGCGCCGGTGCCGCAGGAGCGGGTCTCGCCGGAGCCGCGCTCGTGGACGCGCATGGCGACGTGCCGGGGGCCGCGGTCGACGACGAACTCGACGTTGACCCCGGCGGGGTACGCGGACGCGGGGCTGAACGGCGGGGGGCTGTACAGGTCGCCGGCGTGGTCGAGGCTTTCGACGAACGCGACGGCGTGCGGGTTCCCCATGTTCACGTTCCGCGCGGGCCAGGAGCGCTCGCCGACGGAGACGGTGACCTCGCCCTCGGGGAGCAGGGCCCGGCCCATGGAGACGGTGACGTCCCCGCTCTTGTCGAGGTGGACCTGCTTGACGCCGCCCCGGGTGGCGACGGCGAGGTCGCCGGGCTCGGCGTGGCCGGCGTGCTGGAGGTAGCGGGCGAAGACGCGCACGCCGTTGCCGCACATCTCGGCGATGGAGCCGTCGCTGTTGCGGTAGTCCATGAACCACTCGGCCTCGTCGGCCATGTGCGCGGCCTCCGGGTGGGCCGCGGAGCGCACCACGTGCAGCACACCGTCGGCCCCGATGCCGGCCCGCCGGTCGCACAGGGCGGCGACGGCGGTCGCGGGCAGCTCGATGGCGTTGTCGGGGTCGGGGACGATCACGAAGTCGTTCTCGGTCCCGTGGCCCTTGAGGAAGGAGAGGGTGGTGTGCGTCACGCGCCCATGGTACCGAGCGGCTCGGGGCCGCGGCCTGCGGGATCAGCATGCGGTCAGGCCGCCGCGGGGGCGGTGTCGTGGCCGGTCGGCGCGGTCAGCGCAGCCGGGCCACCCGGTAGACGGCGAGTGCCACGACGGCCAGCGCGACCAGCGCGTACAGCGCGGCCATCCGCCAGTCGGGGCGGCGGCCGCTGCCGCGCGGCGGCAGCCCGGGCCAGGTGTAGCCGACGCGGCGCGCGGCCATCATGCCCCAGCCGCCCGCGCAGGAGCTGATGAGGAAGCCGAGCATGGCGACGACCGCGCCTCCGTCGCCGAACTCGAAGGCGAGGGGGAAGGCGAACATCAGGGAGCCGGCGGCGGCCAGCAGCACGATGGGGGCGATCTGCCAGATGCGCAGGCGGCGCTGCGGGCGCAGCTCGACCTCGAACTCGGGCCCGGCGGCCTCCGTGCCCGGCTCCGGCGCGTCGGGGCCGTCGGTGGTCAGGCGCGCCGGTTCGGCGGGCAGGCCGAGCCCGTCGGGGCCGGTGTCGGGTCCCGCCGCGATGGCGGGGCCGCGGCCGGAGGGCGCCGGGGCGTCCGGCATGCCGGGGCCGGCGGACGTGCCAGGATCGCCGGGTTCTCCGGGCCCGTTGTGAAGCATCGGGTCCGCTTCCTGCCTGGTGTCGTCCCGCCCGGTGTCACGAGGGCCGGCCTCCATAGCCACGCGCCCTCCCCACTCGGACTTCGTACGCCACTGTTCAGAAGTTTGATGATGGCACGGACCCGGCCCCGCGACGGGCACACGGGGCTTCCCGATGCCATCACGTGATCAGGCTGTGACCGCTCGTTCGACCAACGACTGCGCGAGTCCGGGGAGTTCCCCCCGGTCGGCGGCGGCTCCGCTGAGCCAGTGCACGCGGGGGTCGCGGCGAAACCAGGAGTCCTGGCGGCGGGCGAAGCGCTTGGTGGCCCGCACGGTCTCGGCCCTGGCCTCGTCCTCGGTGCACTCCCCCGCGAGGGCGGCCAGCACCTGCTGGTAGCCGAGCGCGCGGGAGGCGGTGACGCCCTCGCGCAGGCCCTGCGCCTCCAGGGCGCGGACCTCCTCGACCAGCCCGTCCTCCCACATGCGGTCCACGCGGCGCGCGATCCGCTCGTCGAGCTCGGGCCGGGCCACGTCGACGCCGATCTGGACGGTGTCGTAGACGGACTCGTGGCCGGGCAGGTTGGCGGTGAAGGGCTTGCCGGTGATCTCGATGACCTCCAGGGCCCGGACGATGCGACGGCCGTTGCTGGGCAGGATCGCGGCGGCCGCGGCCGGGTCGGCGGCGGCCAGGCGGGCGTGCAGGGCGCCGGGACCGCGCAGGGTGGCCTCCTCCTCCAGCCGGGCCCGCACCTCGGGGTCGGTACCGGGGAACTCCATGGCGTCGAGCGCGCCGCGCACGTAGAGGCCGGATCCGCCGACGAGGACCGGGGTGCGGCCCTGCGCGAGCAGCGCGTCGATCTCGGCACGGGCCAGGCGCTGGTACTCGGCGACGCTCGCGGTCTCGGTGACGTCCCAGATGTCGAGGAGGTGGTGCGGGACTCCGCCGCGCTCCTCGGTCGTCAGCTTGGCGGTGCCGATGTCCATCCCCCGGTACAGCTGCATGGAGTCGGCGTTGACGACCTCGCCGTCGAAGTGGCGGGCCAGGGCGACGCCCAGGTCGGACTTTCCGGCCGCGGTGGGACCGACGACGGCGATGACCCGCGGGGCGGGAGCTGCATTCCTCACCGACACAGTCTCGCAGCCCCCGGTCAAGACACCGTCACGTACCCGATCGGGTGAGGTGACGGGGTGGGGTCGGCGTCGTTGCCCTGAAGAGGTTCCGGCCCGGCGTGCGTCTGGCGCGCATCGGGTGGAGGCGCGTCCGGCCAGGGCGGAACTTCACCCGCACGAGTAACGTTATGGGAGTAGACATGGGCGTTTTTGACCGGATTTTTCGCCGCAAGGCCGAGGTAGCGACCGAACAGGCCGCCGCCGAGACCGCGACGGCGGAGACGCTGGAGACGGAGACCGACTCGGCCGTGCAGGCCGAGGAGGCCGGCGAAGCCGGGACGGCGGCGGCCGGGGCCCCCGCGGCGGAGGCCGTGGAGATCCCCAAGCAGCAGTCGGCGGAGGCGGCCGCGGACAGCGAGACCGGTGAGGGCGCCCGTACCTAGTCACGCCACTGGAAGGTGCCCCATGGGGTTCATGGACAATCTGAAGGCCAAGCTCGCTCCCGCGAAGGAGAAGGTCGGCGGCCTCGCGCAGCAGCACGAGGGCAGGATCGGCGAGGGCCTCGACAAGGTCGCCAAGGTCGTGGACTCCAAGACCCATGGCAAGTACAGCGAGCGGATCACCACCGGCACGGACAAGGCGAAGGGCGCCCTGGGCAAGATCGCCCACAAGGACACCCCCGGCGGGACGACGCCGCCGGCCGCGACCTGACCCTGAGGCGTCACCGCGCGGGGCGCGGGACCGGACGGTCCCGCGCCCCTTCGCCGTGTGCGCGTACGGGCACCCCCGCCACGGCTCGCTAGGACCAGGCGGCGACGAAGTACCCGACCCCGTACGGGGCGTCCTCGTACAGCAGCCGGCCGTCCAGGCCCGCGCCTTCCGCGGCCCCGGCGAGCACCTGCCAGGGAGCCCGCCCGGCGGCCAGCAGCTCGGCGGCCAGTACGGGGTCCAGCGCGGCCAGCGCCCCGGTGTCGGCCGCGCCCAGGGCCTGTCCGGCGGCGGCGTCGAAGGCGGCGGCCCGCTCGTCCAGGTAGCCGGGGGCCTTGAGGGTCCGGCAGGCGCTGCCGTCGCCCATGACGAGCAGCGCGACGCGTTCCGCCCGCGCGGCGGTCTCCCGGCCGGCCAGCAGGCACCGCTCGGTCTCCAGCGGCTCGGCCACCGCGAGCCCCTCGACGGGGGCGGCGCCCCACCGGGCCCGGTCCAGCAGCCAGGCGCCCACCGCCAGCGAGGCGGGCAGCGGCCGCGGCACCTCCTCGCCGTCCCCGAGCCGGACCTCGGTGGCGGCTCCGAAGCCGTGGAAGCTCCCGCGGGAGCCCGGCGGGTAGGTGCCCTGCCGGCCGGCGTCGGCGGGCCCGACCACGACGAGCAGGTCGGGCCGGGCGGCGGCGAGCACGGCCAGCGCGTCGGAGCAGGCGGTGCGGGCGGCGTCGAGTTCGGCGGCGGCGCCCGCGGCGACTTCCGGCACGAGGAGCGGCGGGGCGGGGCAGACGGCGGCGGCTACGAGCATGATCCGCAGCCTAGCCGCCCCCGGTGGCCCGCGGTCAGTCGATCGCGCAGCCCGAGGCGGCCACCGGCAGCGGCGCCGGGACGCCGAGGGTGGGGATGCCGAGCATGACGCCCGCCGGCTGGGCCGGGGCGGCGTTGCGCTTCTCCCAGGCGTCGCCGGCCCGGGTGCGGCGTACGGCCTGCGTGGGGCCCTCGGCCAGCAGGTGGTGCGGGGCTGCGTAGGTGATCTCGACGGTCACCACGTCGCCGGGACGGACGTCCTCGTCGGGCTTGGTGAAGTGCACGAGGCGGTTGTCGGGGGCGCGGCCGGACAGGCGGGCGGTGGCGCCGTCCTTGCGGCCCTCGCCCTCGGCGACCATGACCTCCAGGGTGCGGCCGACCTGCTTCTTGTTCTCCTCCCAGGAGATCTCCTCCTGGAGGGCTACCAGGCGCATGTAGCGGTCCTGGACGACCTCCTTGGGGATCTGCCCGTCCATCTCCGCGGCCGGGGTGCCGGGGCGCTTGGAGTACTGGAAGGTGAAGGCGTTGGCGAAGCGGGCCTCGCGCACCACGTGCATCGTCTGCTGGAAGTCCTCCTCCGTCTCGCCGGGGAAGCCCACGATGATGTCGGTGGAGATCGCGGCGTGCGGGATCGCGGCGCGGACCTTCTCGATGATGCCGAGGAACCGGTCCTGCCGGTAGGAGCGGCGCATCGCCTTCAGGATCGGGTCCGAACCGGACTGCAGCGGCATGTGCAGCTGGGGCATCACGTTCGGGGTCTCGGCCATGGCGGCGATCACGTCGTCGGTGAAGTCGCGGGGGTGCGGGGAGGTGAAGCGGACCCGCTCCAGGCCCTCGATCCGGCCGCAGGCGCGCAGCAGCTTGCTGAAGGCCTCGCGGTCGCCCAGGTCGGAGCCGTAGGCGTTGACGTTCTGCCCGAGCAGGGTGATCTCCGAGACGCCCTCGGCGACCAGGGCCTCCACCTCGGCGAGGATGTCGCCGGGGCGGCGGTCCTCCTCCTTGCCGCGCAGCGCCGGGACGATGCAGAAGGTGCAGGTGTTGTTGCAGCCGACGGAGATCGAGACCCAGGCGGCGTACGCGGACTCGCGGCGGGTCGGCAGCGTGGAGGGGAAGGCCTCCAGCGATTCGGCGATCTCGATCTGGGCCTCCTCCTGGACGCGGGCGCGCTCCAGGAGGACGGGCAGCTTGCCGATGTTGTGCGTGCCGAAGACGACGTCGACCCAGGGCGCCTTCTTGACGATGGTGTCGCGGTCCTTCTGGGCCAGGCAGCCGCCGACGGCGATCTGCATGCCGGGGCGCTTCGTCTTCATCGGGGCGAGCCGGCCGAGGTTGCCGTACAGCTTGTTGTCGGCGTTCTCGCGGACGGCGCAGGTGTTGAAGACGACGACGTCGGCGTCGCCGTCGGAGCCCTCGGGCGCGCGGACGTAGCCCGCATCCTCCAGCAGACCGGAGAGTCGCTCGGAGTCGTGCACGTTCATCTGGCACCCGTAGGTGCGCACCTCGTAGCTCCTTGGAACGGCTACCTCGTGCTCGTGCATCTCGTCCACTGCTCCACCCTGGCCTGCGCTGCTCATGCAACAAGGGTAAGGGTGCTCTCCGGGGCGTTCCGTCGCGCGGCAGGATCAGGACCGGGGCGCATGAGGAGGTGCGTCTGCGTGCCCTTCCGGGCGGCCCCGCCGCGACCTGCGTTCTTTCGGTGGGCGACCAGCGTGAAGACTCCTTCCGTGAGGAGCCGCCGACGGCCGTCCTTTGCGGTCCGCTGCCGGGCTCCGGTCGCTGCTGCTGGTCATGCCACGAGGGTGGGCGGTACCGGAGAGCCCTCCGGTCCCCCGTGCAGCCTGCCCGCCGGGAGGCGGCGGCCGAAGAGCACGAGCAGCAGGTCCTGCGCCTGGCCGTGGACCGGGGCGCCGCTGCCGTAGGACCAGTCGAGGTCGTCGGCGTGGAGCCGGACGCCGGTCAGGTCCGCGCCGAAGAAGCGCAGGCCGCGCGGGGTGACGGCGTCCAGCAGGGGGCGCAGCCGGTCCTCGGGGACGCGTCGCGGGTGGCCGAGGGCGACGGTGATGTCGAGGCCGTGCACGACGTCGTGGCCGAGCCCCGCGGTGGGGCCGCCCGCCGGGGGCTTCCAGGGGTGGTGGGCGTTCTCCCGCAGCAGGGCGGCGAGTTCGTGCGGGGTGAAGGCGGCGGCGTCGCGGCGGGCTGCGCGGTCGGTCATCCGGTGCAGGTTCCCGCGGTTCCTGAGCAGCTGGGCGGCGAAGCCGGCCAGGGAGGTGCGGAACCCGAGGGACATGTGGGCGGCCACCTCGCGGACGCTCCAGCCGGCGCAGAGCGAGGGGGCGTCCCACTGGGCGGGGGTGAGGGAGTCGAGTACGTCGGCCAGCTCGCGGCGCTCGGCGGCGGTGGCGGCGGCCAGGGGCGTGAGGGCGGTTCGGCTCATGCATCCAGCGTCCGGGGACCGCGGGCATAAGTCCAAGAGCGGGATCTTCTGCGATCTAGAATCCGCGGTTATGGAGCTGGCCCAGTTGCGGTACCTCGTGGCGGTGGTGGAGGAGGGCGGGTTCACCCGGGCCGCGGAGCGGCTGCACGTGTCCCAGCCGGGCGTGAGCGCGCAGGTCAAGCAGCTGGAGCGGGAGCTGGGGCAGCGGCTGCTGGACCGCTCGGGGCGGCGGGTCGCGCCGACGGAGGCGGGCGAGGCGGTCCTCGCGTACGCGCGGGCCGCGCTGGCGGCGGTGGAGGGCGTGCGGCGGACCGCCGACGAGTTCTCCGGGCTGCTGCGGGGGCGGGTCGCCCTCGGGCTGATCCCGGGGGCGGCGTCGGCGGCGGTGGGCGCGGTGGACGTGGTGGGGTTGCTCGGGGACTTCCACGACGCCCACCCCCAGGTGGAGATCTCGCTCACCGAGGACACCTCGGAGCGGATGCTGGCGGCGCTGCGGCGCGGGGAGCTGGACCTGGCGGTGGTCGGGCTGGGCGGCGAGCCGCCCGCGGGGGTCGGCGTACGGGTGGTGCTGGACGAACCCCTCGTCGCGGCGGTCCGTGCCGACGACCCCCTCGTGCGGTCCGCGGTGGACGGCCGGATCCCGCTGGCCGCGCTGCGCGGGCGGGCGCTGATCGCCCTGCCGCGCGGGACGGGGCTGCGGGGGGTGCTGGAGCGGGCCTGCGCGGAGGCCGGTTTCGCCCCCCGGGTGGACTTCGAGGCGGCCGCGCCGGGGGTGCTGGCCCGGCTGGCGGCGCGGGGGCTGGGGGTGGCGGTGGTGCCGGCCGGCGCGGAGTCGGCGGGCGGGCCCGGGCTGCGGGCGCTGCGGATCACCGGCCCGGAGCTGAGCGGGCGGGTCGCGCTGGCCTGGCGCACCGACGCCCCGCCCACCCCGGCGGCCCGCCGCCTCCTGACCCGCTTCCACGCGGCCCTGGCCCCCGCGGGGGGCGGCGCGGCGTAGGGGGTGACGACGGACCCGTGCCGGTGCTTGACCCGCTTCCACGCGGCCCTGGCCCCCGGGGGGGCGGCGGGGCGTAGGGGGTGACGCCGGGCCCCGTGCCGGAGCGTGACCCGCTTCACGCGGCCCTGGCCTCCGCGCGGCCGGCGCGGCGTGGGCGGTGACGACCCGGTGCCGGTCGGGGGCCGTGGCGGCGGGCCGTGACAGGGGCGGGGGGCGGGTGGGAGGATCCCGGCATGCCCCTCGTACCCCCTCGTCTCAGCCGGCGCCGCCTCCTGCTGGGCCTGGCCGCCGTGCTGGTCGTGCTCGGCGGGCTGCTGTGGTGGCCCAAGCCCTTCGGGGAGCCCGGGCTCAAGGGCGAGCTGACCTTCAGCACAGGGGTGCGTACCGGCGTCTACCACCGCTACGGCCAGCTGCTGGAGCAGGCCCTCGCCCAGGACATGCCCGAGGTGAAGGTCCGCCTGGAGACCAGCGAGGGCTCCCAGCAGAACCTCCAGCGGGTCGCCGCCGGGGTGGCGGACTTCACGGTGGCGACGGCGGACGCGGTCGGCAAGTACCGGGCCGACGGGAAGCCGGGCGCCGACCGGCTGCGCGGCTGCGCGCGGCTCTACGACGACTACGTCCAGCTGGTGGTGCCCGCCGGGTCGCCGGTGCAGTCGGCCCGGGACCTGCGGGGCAAGCGGGTCGCGGTCGGCCAGGACGGCTCCGGGGTCCGGCTGGTCTCCGACCGGCTGCTGACGGCGGCCAAGCTGAACCCGCGCACGGACATCACCGCCGTCGCGATCGGCATCGACACCATGCCCGCGGAGCTGGAGGCGGGCCGGATCGACGCCTTCTTCTGGTCCGGCGGGCTCCCGACCAACGCCGTGCGCGAGCTGTCGGAGCGCTTCGACATCCGGCTGGTCCAGCTGGGCGACCTGGTCGAGCCCCTCCAGGCCAACGGCAGCCCCGCGCGGTACTACCGCCCGGCGGTGATGCCGCAGGACGCGTACGCGCGGGCCCGCAACACCTCGGCGGTGGCCACCCTCGCCGTCCCGAACCTGCTCGTGACCCGCGAGGACACCGGCGCGGAGCTGACGGAGCAGTTCACCCGGACGGTGATCGCGAGCCGCGACCGGATCGGGCACCAGGTGCACGCGGCGCAGCTGGTGGACCTGCGGACGGCGATCTACACGGACCCGCTGGACCTGCACGAGGGCGCCCGGCGGTACTACCGCTCGGTCAAGCCGTAGCGGGGCCGCCGTTCCCGGCGGGCAGCAGCATCATCGCGGCGGCGGCCGCGCCGATCAGCCCGGCGTGGGTGCCGAGGGCGGCCGGGACGACCCGGAGGTCCCTGACGAAGGACAGGGCCGCGTACGCGTCCAGGTGCCGCCGGATCGGCTCGAAGAGGATGTCCCCGCTGGCGGCGACCCCGCCCCCGATGACCGCGATGTCGGTCTCCACGAGGGTGGCGGTGGCCGCGATGGCCGCGGCCAGGGCGCGCCCGGCACGGTCGAAGGCGGCCAGGGCCACCGGGTCGCCGGTTTCGGCGGAGGCGGCGACGCCCGCGGCCGTGGGGTCGGGTCCGGTCCAGCCCTGGGCGAGGGCCCAGCGGGCGATGGCGGTGCCCGACGCGAGGGACTCGACGCAGCCGTGGCCTCCGCAGACGCACCGCTCGCCGTCGAACGCGACGCTGATGTGGCCGATGTGACCGGCGTTGCCGGTGGGGCCGGGGTGCAGCTGGTTGTTCAGGATCAGACCGCCCCCGACCCCCGTGGAGACCACCATGCACAGGGCGTTGGCGTGCCCCTGGGCGGCGCCCAGCCAGTGCTCGGCGGCGGTCATGGCCACGCCGTCGCCGGCCAGGACGGTCGGGATCCGGGCTCCCCGGGCGCTCAGCTCGGCGGCCACCCGCTCCTGGACGGGGTAGTCGCGCCAGGCCGCGATGTTGACCGGGCTGACGGTGCCCCGGGAGGTGTCCACCGGGCCCGCGCTGCCGATGCCGCACCGGACGGCCTGCTCCCATTGGGGGGCCCGCGCCAGTTCGGCGACGACCTCGCGGACCGCCGCCATGACCCCGTCGGCGTCCGTCCCGCGCGGGGTCGGGCGCCGGGTCACCGCGGTCATCGCGCCGTCGGGGTGGACCAGCGCCCCGGCGATCTTCGTGCCGCCGATGTCGATCGCCACGGTCAGGCCGGCGACGGCTGCCGCCGCGGCGGTGCGCGGCGTGGGGAGGGCTGAGGCGGGGGTCGTCACGGTGGCGCTCCTGCGAAGGGGTCGGTTTTCAGTATGCGGCCGGCGGCGGGGCGGTACTCCCGCGGGGGTTCCGGCGGGGCGGCGCCGGCAGGCCCGCCGCAGAAGGCGCGGATGCCGTGGGCCCAAAGGGGTGTCCGCAAAGTAGCGCCGGCCGCCCGCATGGCGGGCCCTGCGGCGTCTGGTGCCGTGCATCGCAAGGCGGAGGGCCGCCCACGTGGCAGGCGGGACTTTGCGGACGCCCCCCAGGGCGGACCGTACGGGATCGCGTCGCTCTCCGGCGGTTCGCTCCCGCGCCCGGCCGGGGCCGCCGCCCCGACCCCTCTGCTGCCCGGGCCGGGCCGCCCGCGTACCACCGCGGTGGAAATCCGGCCGCCCCGCCGCGGGCCCTGTTGACTGCGCCGCGCCCGGCCCGGCAGGTTGACCGGCGTCCGGCGCCTTCCCCACCTCCCCGGGACCCTCCATGCAGCGCGCCCCCCGCACCCTGCGCTTCGGCGTCAACTACACCCCGGCACGGGGCTGGTTCCACCACTGGCTCGACTTCGACCTCGGCGAGGCCGGGGCCGATCTCGACTCGATCGCCGCGCTCGGCCTGGACCACGTACGGGTGTTCCCGCTGTGGCCGCTCTTCCAGCCCAACCGCACGCTGATCCGGCCGCGCGCCGTCGAGCAGCTCGTCTCGCTCGCCGACGCGGCCGCCGCGCGCGGCCTGGACGTCGTCGTGGACGGCCTCCAGGGGCACCTGTCGAGCTTCGACTTCCTGCCCGCCTGGACCCGCACCTGGCACCGGCGGAACCTCTTCACCGACCCGGAGGTGGTGGCCGGGCAGGAGGAGTACCTGCGCACCCTCGCCGCCGCCCTCGCCGACCGGCCGAACTTCCTGGGGATGACCGTCGGCAACGAGGTCGACCAGTTCTCCGGCCCCCCGCACCCCGACCCGGACCGCATCACCCCCGAGCAGGCCGGCCACTGGCTGGAGCGGATGCTCGCCGCCTGCGAGCGGGGCGCACCGGGGCGCCTGCACGTGCACGCCGCGTACGACGCCGCCTGGTACCGGGACGGGCACCCGTTCACCCCGGCCCATGCGGCCCGGCTGGGCGCGGCCACTGTCCTGCACTCGTGGGTGTTCAACGGCACCGCGCAGCGCCACGGGCCCACCGGGACGGCGACCGAGCAGCACGCCGCGTACCTGATCGAGCTGTCCAAGGCCTGGGCGCCGGATCCGCGGCGGCCGGTCTGGCTCCAGGAGGTCGGGGCGCCGGCGCCGCTGATCGCGCCGGAGCGGGCCGCGCGGTTCACGGGGGCGACGCTGGCGGCCGCGCTGGACTGCCCCGGCCTGTGGGGGGTGACGTGGTGGTGCTCGCACGACGTGTCCCGGGAGCTCGCGGACTTCCCGGAGCTGGAGTACGGCCTCGGCGTGCTCACCAACGACCGCCGCACCAAGCCCGCCGGGACCGTCCTGGCCCGCGTCGCGGCGGCGTGGCGGGACCGCGAGCACCGCCCGCCCGTACGGTCCAGCGCGCTCGTGCTGGACGAGGCCCAGGGCCGCTCGGCATGCGCCCCGGGCGGCACCTTCTTCGAGGCCTGGGCCTCCCTGACGGCCCAGGGCGCCCGCCCGGCGGTGATCCTCGCGGACCACGCCGAGGACGCGGCGCGGCTGTCGGCGCGGGGGATCACGGAGGTCCTCCGCGTCCAGGACGTCCGGTAACACCGGCGCAGCCGCCCTCCGGCACCGCCTCCGGCGCCCGCGGCAGGCGTCCACCGCACGCACGCCACCGCACCCGCCGACCGCGCCGCCCACCGGGCCCGCCCACCGAGCCCCCGTGCAGCAGCGCCGCCCCCGTTCCACGCCCAAGCCCCCGTACGGTTCCCGTCCGACCCGCCACCCGAGGAGCCCCGATGCCCGAGACCGGCGATGGCCCCGATCCCCGTACCGCCGACGCCCGTTCACGCCCCTGCCGGCGCACCGTCCTGGCCCTGGCCGCCGCCGGGGCGGGGGCGGCCGCCGCGCTGCCCGCGGCCACCCCCGCGCGGGCCGCCGCCCCCGCCGTACCCCCAGTCGGCCTGGCGCCGTACGCCTCCTACTGGTTCCCCGGCTCCCTCCCTCACGGCACCCCCGCCCCAGGCGTCGTCTGGCGCTCGCTCGGCGACTGGACCCCGGAGTCGGACCCGGACCTCGCCCACAACACGGCGACCGTGCCGCTCGCCCCGCGTTTCACCCCGGTGCCGGTGACCCGGGAAGCCCGCGCGGACCAGGCCCGGATCGCCGCGCTCGTCTCCTTCGGGCCGACCTCCCGCAACCCCTCCCAGGGTTCGGCGGGCGCCGACCACTACGCGCTGACGCACTGGGCGTACCTCGACGAGCTGGTGTTCTGGGGCGGCTCGGCCGCGGAGGGGATCGTGCTGGCCCCGAACGCGCCCGTGGTCGACGCCGCCCACCGCAACGGCGTCCGGGTGCTGGGCAACGTGTTCCTGCCGCCCGTCGCCTACGGCGGCGACCTCCAATGGACGCGGGACCTGGTGCGCCAGGAGGCCGGCGGCCGGTTCCCGGTCGCGGAACAGCTGGTCCGGGTGGCGCTGGCGTACGGCTTCGACGGTTGGTTCGTCAACGCCGAGACCGACGGCGGCGACAGCGCCCTCGCCGGCCGGATGCGGGCGTTCCTGCGGGCGCTGCGGGCGGCGGGCGCACCGCACGGGCTGCGCATCACCTGGTACGACGCCATGAACTGCACGGGGAGGGTCGGCTGGCAGGGCGCCCTGAACGCGCTCAACCAGGAGTTCTTCGAGGACCGTTCGGGCCGGGTCGCCGACACCGTGTTCGTGGACTTCCGCTGGACGGCGGACACGCTCGCCGACTCCGGCGCCCTCGCCGACCGCCTCGGCCGCAGCCGCCACGAGCTGTGGGCGGCGGTGGACGTGGAGGCCAAGGGCTGGGACTCGGAGGTGCGTTGGGACGCGATCGTGCCGCGCGGGCGCGACCACGTCGTCAGCCTCGGCCTCTACCGGCCGGAGTGGACCCGCAACCACCTGGAGGACCGCTCCCCCGGGGCCTTCCACCGCGCCGACGACCGGTTCTGGACGGGCGCCTCCCTGGACCCGGCCCGTCCCGGGCCACCGGGGCCCGGCTGGCGGGCCCCGGCCGCGTTCACGGCCGACCGCTCCACGGTCACCGGGCTCCCCTTCGGCTGCTCCTTCAACACCGGGCACGGGCTGCGCTGGTACGAGGGGGGTGCGGTCACCTCCGAGGAGCCCTGGAACCACCTCGCGCTCCAGGACCGGCTTCCGGGGCGGCGCTGGGTGGTGGACACCGCCGGGGCGCGCCCCGCGGTGACCCTGGACTTCGAGGACGCCTGGCGCGGGGGTTCCAGCCTGCTGGTGGCGGGCGCCCTGACCGCGCCCGCCACCGTCGGCCTGCACGCGACGCGGCTGCCGCTGACCGGCGGGGCCGTCGCGGAGCTGGTCCACGCGAGCGGTGCGGGGCCGGTCGACGTCGAGCTGGGGGTCGCCGTCCGCGAGCCGGCCGCGCCCGGCGCGCCGGTGCCGTACACCTGGCTGGCGGCCGGGACGGCGGGCGCCGACCGGGGCTGGCGGACCTCCCGCGTCCCCCTCGCGCCCCTGGCCGGGAGGACCGCGTACGCCCTTGCCGTACGGATCACCGCGCGCGGGAAGGCGGCGGTGTCCTGGCGGCTCGGGGCCCTGACGGTACGCGACACCACCGCCCGGCGGCCCCCGGCCCGGCCCGCGCACCTGGGGGTGGAGGCCTGCGCCCGGCAGGGCGACGGGGCCGAACTGCGCCTGCGCTGGACCCGGGCAGCCGGGCCGGTCCGGCACTACGAGCTGTACCGCCGCCTCCCCGACGGCACCCGCCGCTTCCTGGCCGGCACCTGCGCCGCCGCCCTCCACGTGCCCTCCGTCACCCGCGCCGGCGGGGAGCGCGCGGCGCTCTTCGAGCTGCGGACGGTGGACGAGACGTACGCCGTCTCGGCGCCGGCCCGAACCTACTTGCCCTGGGTTTAGGCGCCGTGGGGGTCGGTGCGGGGTACGGACACGGTCACCCGCAGCCCGTGCGGCGGGTTCGTCTCATAGGAGAGGGATCCGCCGCCCGAGGCGAGCAGGGCGCGGGAGATGGACAGGCCCAGGCCGGAGCCCTTCACGTTCTGGTGGCGGCCGCTGCGCCAGAAGCGGTCGCCGACGCGCAGCAGTTCCTCTTCGGTCAGGCCGGGCCCCCGGTCGGCGACGACGACGAGCGCGCTGCGGCCCTCGGCGGAGACGGAGACCACGACCTCCTCGCCGGCGGGGGTGAACTTCAGGGCGTTGTCGATCACCGCGTCGAGCGCGCTGGACAGGGCGATGGGGTCGGCCCAGCCGGTGACGGCGGAGCGGCCCGCCTCGGTGAGCCGTACGCCCTTCTCCTCGGCGTAGGACCGCCAGGCGGCGACCCGTTCGGTGGCGAGCTCCCCGATGTCGGTGAGGCTGATCTCGGCGGAGGCGTGCTCGGCCAGCGCCAGGTCCAGCAGGTCGTCGAGGACCTGGGCGAGGCGTTTGCCCTCGGTGCGCACGGAGGCGATCTCCTCGTTCCCCTCGGGGAGTTCGAGGGCGAGGAGTTCGATGCGCAGGAGCAGCGCGGCGAGCGGATTGCGCAGCTGGTGGGAGGCGTCCGCGACGAACGCCCGCTGCTGCTCCAGGACCTCTTCGACGTTGTCGGCCATCTCGTTGAACGAGCGGGCCAGGCGTCTGAGTTCCGGGGGGCCGCCCGCCGCGGCGACGCGGGAGTTCATCCGGCCGGTGGCGATGCCGTGGGCGGCGGCGTCCAGGGTACGGACGGGCTTGAGCACCCAGCTGGTCAGGCGCAGGGCGGCGCCGAAGGCGAGCAGCATGGCGGCGGCGAGACCGGCGGCGATGACGAGCCAGCCGCGCAGGATCCGGCCGCGCATCTGGTCGGTGGGTGATTCGGTGGCGACGACGGCGACCACGTCCCCGTCGAGGACGACCGGGGAGACGACGAGGAGTTTGCCGCTGGTCTGCCAGGGCCAGACCTGGCCGGGGTCGTGGCTGCGCCGGCCGGCGAGGGCCTCGTCGAAGGCCCGCCGGCCCTCCCCGGACTCCGGGAGCTGCCACCAGCCGGGGGCCCGCACCATGGCGTTGTCGTCGCGGTAGAAGATGCCGGCGCGGATGCCGTACAGCTCCTGGTAGCGGGCGAGTTCCAGCTGGAGGGTCTCGCGGCGCTCGTCGGCGCCGGTGTCTCCGGAGCCTTCGGCGTCGATGACGAACTGGGCGAGGGCGGCGAAGCGGGCGCTGTCGTCGATGCGGTCGACCACCACCCGCTGCTGCTGGGCGGCGGCGAGGCTGACGGCGAGCGGGAGGCCGAGCGCGATCAGCACGCCCGCCATCAGGACGACCAGGAGCGGGAGCAGTCGGGTGCGCACGGCGGGGTCCCGCTAGGGGGCGGGCGGGGTGACGAGCCGGTAGCCCACCCCGCGGACGGTCTCGATGAGCGCGGGCATGCCCAGCTTGGAGCGCAGCGAGGCGACGTGGACCTCGAGGGTGCGGCCGGTGCCCTCCCAGCTGGTGCGCCACACCTCGCTGATGATCTGCTCGCGGCGGAAGACCACGCCGGGCCGCTGGGCGAGCAGGGCCAGCAGGTCGAACTCCTTGCGGGTCAGCGGTACGTCGGCGCCGTTCACGGTGACGCGGCGGGTGGGCAGCTCGATGCCGACGGGGCCGAGCCGGACCATGCCGGGGGCGCTCGCGGGGGCGGCGGCGGCTTCCTCGGAGGCACCGGTGCGCCGGGCGACGGCGTGGATGCGGGCGAGGAGTTCGCCGGTGTCGTACGGCTTGACCACGTAGTCGTCGGCGCCCATGTTCAGGCCGTGGATGCGCGAGCGCACGTCGCCCCGGGCGGTGACCATGATGACGGGCGTGGAGGTGCGCTTGCGGATCTTGCCGCACACCTCGTAGCCGTCCTGGTCGGGCAGGCCCAGGTCCAGGAGGACCACGCCGAAGGGCTTGGCCCCGGCGGGCAGCAGCGCCTGGAGGGCCTCCTCGCCGTTGCGGGCGTGGGTCACCTGGAAGCCGTGCCGGGCGAGGATCGCCGACAGGGCGGCGGCGACGTGGTCGTCGTCCTCGACGAGCAGCAGCCTCATGGCGTCCCCCTTCCCTCTTTCTCCGCTTCAGCTTCCGTACACATGGTCACCATGCATCCACGCCCATGGGAGAGTCCCACGTCAAGGGGGTTCCGGTCCGGCGAGTCTTCCGTTATGCACCCGGTACGCGTACGCCGCGCCCCTCGCGGGGGTCCGCGTACGGAGCGTATCGGTGCGAGGCCGTTTCGTTATGCTCAATTCTCGCTCAGATGTGATGACGGTGTGCACGCGTCATCACTACTGTCCTCCCAACCGACGGAGGACGGAGCAAGAAGCCGATGAGCGGAGTATCAGTGACCAAGGACGTGCAGGATGCGGCCGGTGCCGCGGACGGCCTGGTCGTACTGAGCAACGTCAACAAGCACTTCGGCGCGCTGCACGTGCTTCAGGACATCGATCTGAGCATTGCCAGCGGTGAGGTCGTCGTGGTGATCGGGCCCTCGGGCTCGGGCAAGTCGACGCTGTGCCGGACCATCAACCGGCTGGAGACCATCGACTCGGGCAGCATCACGCTGGACGGGAAGCCGCTGCCGGCCGAGGGCAGGGAACTGGCCCGGCTGCGCGCCGACGTCGGGATGGTCTTCCAGTCGTTCAACCTGTTCGCGCACAAGACGGTGCTGCAGAACGTGATGCTGGGTCAGCTCAAGGTCCGCAAGACGGACCAGGCTGCCGCACTGGAGAAGGCGAAGGCCCTGCTGGACCGGGTGGGGGTCGGTGCGCAGGCCGACAAGTACCCGGCGCAGCTGTCCGGCGGTCAGCAGCAGCGCGTGGCGATCGCCCGGGCGCTGGCGATGGACCCGAAGGTGATGCTCTTCGACGAGCCCACCTCCGCGCTGGACCCGGAGATGATCAACGAGGTGCTGGAGGTCATGCAGCAGCTCGCCCGCGAGGGCATGACGATGGTGGTCGTCACGCACGAGATGGGCTTCGCCCGTTCGGCGGCCGACCGGGTCGTCTTCATGGCGGACGGGAAGATCGTCGAAGAGGCCGCCCCGGAGCAGTTCTTCAGCGCCCCGAAGAGCGACCGCGCCAAGGACTTCCTCTCGAAGATCCTGCACCACTGACGCTCTCGTCTGGTAGTGATCCGATCGACGGCTCGTGCCGTCGCCCACGACGTGTCCAGCTCGTCGTCCAACAACGTCTCACCCGAGGGAAGTTCACCATGAAGGTTCTCAAGACCGGCGCAGCCGTGGCCACGGCCGTCGTTCTCGCCCTGACTGCGACCGCCTGTGGCGGCGGCAGCAAGGACACCGCGAGCGACGCGGGCCCCTCCGGCGGCGGCAAGTCGGACAAGATCGTCATCGGCATCAAGTTCGACCAGCCGGGTCTCGGCCTCAAGACCCCGGACGGCAAGTTCGAGGGCTTCGACGTCGACGTCGCCACGTACGTGGCCAAGGAGCTCGGCTACCAGCCGGACCAGATCGAGTGGAAGCAGGCGGTCAGCTCCGAGCGCGAGAACCTGATCTCCAACGGGGACGTCAAGTTCATCGCCGCGACCTACTCGATCAACGACAAGCGCAAGGTGAAGGTCGACTTCGCCGGTCCGTACTTCGTGGCCCACCAGGACCTGCTTGTCCGCGCCGACGACAGCTCGATCACCAAGGTCGAGGACCTGAACAAGAAGAAGCTCTGCTCGGTCACGGGTTCCACCTCGGCGCAGAACATCAAGAAGGACCTGGCCAAGGACGCCGACCTGCAGGAGTTCCCCGGCTACTCCGAGTGCCTCACCGGCCTGGAGAACAAGGCCGTGGACGCGCTGACGACGGACAACTCGATCCTCGCCGGCTACGCCGCGCAGGAGAAGAACAAGGGCAAGTTCAAGCTCGTCGGCCTGAACATGAGCACCGAGAACTACGGCATCGGTCTGAAGAAGGGCGACAAGGACCTCCAGACCAAGATCAACGCCGCGCTCAGGAAGATGGTCGCGGACGGCGCCTGGGAGGCGGCCGTGAAGAAGAACCTCGGCCCGGCCGACTACAAGAACGAGCCTGCCCCGCAGATCACCGAAGGCAGCTGATTTCCCGGCGGGGTGCGCCGCCGTCCGCCCGTCCGCGGGCGGCGGCGCGCCCCGCCGGCCATCCTGGGGAGAGCGCAGGGCAACGTGTTCGACTTTCTTGATTCCGGGCAGTACGACCTGCTCGGAGCCTTCTGGGTGACGGTTCAGCTCACCCTCTACTCGGCGGTGGGCTCCCTGATATGGGGCACCGTCCTGGCCGGGATGCGGGTCAGCCCGGTCCCGCTGCTGCGGGCCTTCGGCACCGCGTACGTCAATCTGGTCCGCAACACCCCGCTGACCCTGCTGATCATCGGCAGCTCGCTGGGCCTCTACCAGACGCTCACCATCAACCTGGGCGGCGACACCTCCAAGGAGACCGGCTTCCGGCTCGCCGTCCTCGCGCTGGCCGCGTACACCGGCACCTTCGTCTGCGAGGCGCTGCGCTCGGGCATCAACACCGTGCCCGTCGGCCAGGCCGAGGCGGCGCGCGCGCTGGGGCTGAACTTCTTCCAGGTGCTCACCCTGATCGTGCTCCCCCAGGCCTTCCGGGCGGTCGTCGCGCCGCTCGCCAACGTACTGATCGCGCTCACCAAGAACACCACGGTGGCCGCGGCCATCGGCGTGGCCGAGGCGGCCCTGCTGATGAAGGAAATGATCGAGAACGAGGCGCAGGCGCTCTTCGCCGTCTTCGGGATCTTCGCCCTCGGCTTCTGCCTGCTGACCCTGCCTACCGGTCTGCTGCTGGGCTGGGTGGCCAAGCGAGTGGCGGTGAAGCGATGAGCTCCGTGCTGTACGACGTCCCCGGCCCCAAGGCCAGGATCCGCAACTGGATCTTCACGGCCGTCTTCCTGGCGGTCTTCGCGCTCGCCGCCTGGTGGATCCTGTCCGTCATGGCGGAGAAGAACCAGCTCGACGCCGACAAGTGGACCCCCTTCGTCACCGACAGCCGGATCTGGACCACGTACCTGATCCCGGGCCTGCTGGAGACCCTGAAGGCCGGCGCGATCGCCATGCTGATCGCCCTGCCCCTGGGCGCCCTGCTGGGCATCGGCCGGCTCTCCGACCACGCCTGGGTCCGCGTCCCGGTCGGCGCGGTCGTGGAGTTCTTCCGCGCCATCCCGGTGCTGATGCTGATGATCTTCGGCTACACCTTCTTCGTCCGGTTCGTCCCCGCCGTGTCCTCGGACTTCCGGCCGCTGTACGCGGTGATCACCGGCCTGGTCCTGTACAACGCGGCGGTCATCGCGGAGATCGTCCGGGCGGGTGTGCACTCCTTGCCCCGCGGCCAGACCGACGCCGCCAAGGCGATCGGCATGCGCAAGGGCCAGACCATGGTCCACGTGCTGATCCCGCAGGCCGTCACGGCGATGCTGCCCGCCCTGGTCAGCCAGCTCGTGGTGATCCTCAAGGACACCGCCCTCGGCGGCTCGCTGCTCGGCCTGACCGAACTGCTCGCCGCGAACCGGCAGATCTCGGCGAACTACAGCAACACCATCCCCACGCTCGTGGTGATCGCCCTGATCTACATCGCGGTGAACTTCGCCCTCACCTCCTTCGCCTCGTGGATGGAGGGCCGGCTGCGGAAGTCGAAGAAGAGCACCGGCGCGGTGGTCGAGGTGGCCAAGGTCGACGACATGGCCACCGGCGCGGCGGCCACCTGATCCGGCCGGCCGCAAGGCCGCCTCAGCGCTGACATAGGGTCAGTCATCGTGCGTAGCCCGTGTGGTGCGTGGAGGAGTACTACGCGGCCAGCGAGGGCGGCGGGGCCTTCGCCACCGCCGAGGACTGGCTGAAGAAGCCGGG
>NZ_JBEZKZ010000066.1:0-3124 GCF_040651895.1 Streptomyces sp. NPDC048352 | reverse complement strand
CATGGGTTTTCTCTGGGTCTTGGTTTTGGGGGGGGCGGCGTGTGGGGCCGACACCCCCCCCCCCCCACCACACGCTGCTGTCCGGGGCCGGTGTCACTTGACGTAGGAACCTTCAGTGGGTTGCATACGTTCTGTGATCACATACCGGACATCGGAAGCCGCATCATGGACCCGGTGATCGTCGTCGGCGCGGGGCCCGTCGGGCTGTCCCTGTCCCTCGCCCTGGCCGGCCACGGAGTGCCCAGCGTCCTGCTCGACGAGGGGCCCGGCAAGGACGAGCCGCGGCCCGCCCGCAGCGTCGTCCTGCACTCCGACACCGCCGCCATGGCGCACCGGCTGGGCTGTACGACCCTGCGCGACGAGGGCGTCCCGTACGCGGCCTGGCGGACGATGAGGCGCCGTCAGGAGTCCCGGCGGATCACCTTCGAGGGCCAGAGCGCCCCCCTGCACCTGCCGCAGCACGCCCTCACGCGCGGACTGCGCGACGCCGCCGCGGCGCACCCCCTGGTCCAGCTGGTCACCGGCACCAAGCTGGACTCCTTCGAGCAGGACGAACGCGGGGTCACCGCGCGCACCCGGGGCACCGAGAGCACCTGGTGGCGCGGCAGCCACCTGGTCGGCTGCGACGGGGCCCGCTCCACGGTGCGCAAGCTGCTCGGCATCCGCTTCCCCGGCCGGACCGCCGTCGAGCGGCACGCCGTGGCCGCGCTGCGCGCCGAACTGCCCTGGCCCGGCGAAGCGCTGCTGCACCGCAGCCCGCCGTCCGGGCCCGAGGAGATCACCGCCCGGCCGCTGCCCGACGGGGTGTGGCGGCTGGACTGGCTGCTGGCCGCCCGGGGGGAACTCGTCACGCCGGACGCCCTCGTCACCCTCATCCGGGACACCCTGGCCCTGTGGTGCGGCGGCAGGACGCCCCCGTACGACCTGATCGACACCGGCGTGCACACCCTGCACCACCGGCTCGCCCGGCGCTGGCGCGACGGCCGGGCCTTCCTCGCCGGGGACGCCGCGCACCTGCTGGGCGCGCTCGGCACCCAGGGCGTCGAGGAGGGGCTGCGCGACGCGGAGAACCTCGCCTGGAAGCTCGCCCTGGCCTGGCACCAGGGCGCCTCCGAGGCCCTCCTCGACAGCTACGAGGGCGAACGGCGCACCGCCGTCGCCGCCCGGCTGCGCGCCGCCGACCAGGCCGTTCCCGTACTGCGCGGCGGGGGCGGCCTGCGCACCCTGCTGCCGGGGACGGGCCGGTCCGCCGAAACCCTGCTGACCGACGGCCACCTGGGCCGGGGCCCGCTGGGTGCGCCGCCGGTGTACGCGCCGCCGGTGGCCGTACGCGAGGTCCCGACGGCGACCGAGCCGGGCGGGCCCGTGGCGAACGTACCCGTGACCGCGCCCGACGGAGCCACCGTCCCGCTGCGCGACCTGCTGGGGCGGGGCCGGCTGCTGGTGCTGCTGGTCGCGCCGGGCACCGGGGTGTGGGACCGGCGGCACTGGCTGGGCGCCGGGCTGATGCCCCGGCTGGCGGCGGCCGTGAGCGCCCTGCCGGTGCCGGCCGACCTGCTGGTCGCCGACGGCTATCCGGGGGCGCCGGCGCACACCGTGCTCCTGGTCCGGGCCGACGGACACCTGGCGGCCACGTTCGCGGGCGTCCGGCCGGCCGAGCTGTACGAGGCGGCCGACGCCGTCCGCGCGGGGGCCCCGGCGGGGGCTGCGGCGACACCCGCTCCTGTGATCGATTGACCGTCCTCGGGGGCCCGTGGTTCACTCGCGGACATGACCGGCAACGACGTACGCCTGTGGCGGAGGGTTCACATGGACCTGCTCCGCTACGCGGGCTGCGTGTGTCGCCCCTCCTGCTGATTCGCCCTTCCTCCGCGCGCCCCCGTGCCCTTTCCGGGTAGGCGCGCACCTCCGCGAACCCCCAGGACGGTCACCACCCATGCCTTCTCCCGTGTCCACGCACGCCCCTGCCCGCTCCGCGGCTCCGACTGCGGCGGAACTCCTCGCCTTCGCGCTGCGCACCGCCTCCGACACCGAGATCGTCGACTCGCTCCCCCTCGACCCGGAGGGCCGCACCTGGATCCGGCTCGACGGTCCCGGCGGCAGCGAGGCCTGGCTGATCGGCTGGCCGCCGGGCACCGGCACCGGCTGGCACGACCACGCCGAGTCCCGCGGCGCGTTCGCCACCGCGCGGGGCCGGCTCATCGAGCACTCCCTGACCGTGCGCCTGCCCTCGGAGGGCTGGCAGAGCCTCGAACTGGCCCCCGGGGTGGACCGCACCCGCAGCCTCGGAGCGCTCAGCGGCCGGGCCTTCGGCGAGCACCACGTCCACGAGGTGCTGAACGGCTCCGCCACCGAGCACGCGGTGTCGGTCCACGCGTACTACCCGCCGCTGCCGCTGATCCGGCGGTACGGCCGCAGCGGTCCGGTGCTGCGGCTGGAGCACGTCGAGCGCCCGGCGGACTGGCAGTGAGCGCCGTGGGCATCGACGAGCTGCTGGAGCGGGTCCGCGCGACGTACGACCGCGTCGGCCCGCGGGAGGCGTACGAGGCGTCGCTGGACGGGGCCCTGCTGGTGGACATCCGCTACCAGGCGTTGCGCGACCGGGACGGAGTGATCCCGGGGGCGGTGGTCGTGGAGCGCAACGAACTGGAGTGGCGGCTGGACCCCTTGGGCTCCCACCGCCTCCCGGAGGCCGTCTCGCACGACCTGCGGGTGGTGGTGATCTGCAACGAGGGCTACGCGTCTTCGCTGGCCGCGGCGTCGCTGCACGCGCTGGGGCTGCGGCGGGCGACCGACCTCACGGGCGGCTTCCAGGCGTGGCGCGCGGCGGACCTCCCGGTGATCGCCCCTCCCTGACGCGCCGCTCGCGCGGCCGGTCCGTGGCCGGCCACGCCTTCTCCAGGCGCGTGGGGGGGGTGCCGCTGAGCCGGGCCCGGGTGGCCGGCCGCTGCGCGGTGCGGCTCCCCTACCCGCCCTTCGCCCGTTCCCCGGGCGCTGCCCGGACCCGCGCCTCAGACGCCGGCGGGGCTGGAATTCGCGCAGCGAATTTCCAGCCCGCGCGGCGTTTGAGCGTACCGGGCGCGCAGCGCCCGGTACCGGGGTCAGGGGGGGAGCCCCTGGGAAC
>NZ_JBEZKZ010000065.1:0-42193 GCF_040651895.1 Streptomyces sp. NPDC048352 | reverse complement strand
CTCGTGCGGGTGTGTTTGGGGGGCCTTTGGTTTGGTCGCTGCGGGGTGCGCACGGTCTTTCTTCTCGCACACGTGCGCCCAAAGTAGGGGGGGAGGCACTCGCGTGCCTCCCCGCTGCCGATTCCACCCGATCGGGCTACAGAACCTCGTTCCGCGCCCGCTCGGGGTCAGGACCTGCGTACGCCTTCCGCAAGCTCGCCCGCCAGCGCCCGCACGGCGGACAGGCCCGCGGGCAGGTCCGGGGCGTCCAGGAGCAGCTTGACGAAGGCGGAGCCGACGATCACACCGTCGGCGAAGCCGGCCACCTGCTTGGCCTGCCGGGCGTTGGAGACGCCGAGGCCGACGCAGACCGGCAGCTCGGTGGTGGCGCGGGTGCGGCGCACCAGCTCCTGCGCCTCGTCGCCGACGGACTCGCGGGTGCCGGTGACGCCCATGAGGGAGGCGGCGTAGACGAAGCCGGAGCCGGCGGCGGTGATGGTGGCCAGGCGCTCGTCGCGGCTGCTGGGGGCGACGACGAAGACGGTGGCCAGACCGTGCTCGGCGGCGTGCTCGCGCCACAGCGCGGACTCCTGGACCGGCAGGTCGGGCAGGATGCAGCCGGCGCCGCCGGCGGCCGCGAGCTCGGCGGTGAACCGCTCGACGCCGTAGCGGTCGATGGGGTTCCAGTACGTCATGACCAGGATCGGGACGCCGGTGGCCTCGAAGGCCTCGCGCACGGTGCGCAGCACGTCGGCGATCTTCACGCCGCCGCGCAGGGCGATGTCGTCGGCGGTCTGGATGACGGCGCCGTCGAGGACGGGGTCGCTGTGCGGCAGGCCGATCTCGACGATGTCGGCGCCGCCCGCGATGACGGCCTTGACGGCCTCGATGCCGCCGTCGACGGTCGGGAAGCCGGCCGGGAGGTAGGCGACGAGGGCGGCGCGGTCCTCGGACCTGGCCTTGGCGAGGGTCGCGCTCAGCAGCTCGATGTTTCCGTTGGCGCTCACTTGTCGTCCCCCTCGGCGAACTCGTCGGCGGCGACTTCGCCGTCGGTGTCGTACAGCCCGAAGTAGCGGGCAGCGGTGTCCATGTCCTTGTCCCCGCGGCCGGACAGGTTGACCACGATGAGGCCGTCCGGGCCCAGCTCCTTGCCGAGGTCGAGGGCGCCGGCGAGGGCGTGGGCCGACTCGATGGCCGGGATGATGCCCTCGGTGCGGGAGAGCAGGCGCAGGGCCTGCATGGCGGCGTCGTCGGTGACCGCGCGGTACTCGCCGCGGCCGCTGTCCTTGAGGTAGGAGTGCTCGGGGCCGATGCCCGGGTAGTCCAAGCCGGCGGAGATGGAGTAGGGCTCGGTGATCTGGCCCTCCTCGTCCTGGAGGACGTAGCTGCGGGAGCCGTGCAGGATGCCGGGCTCGCCCGCGGTCAGGGTGGCGGCGTGCTCGCCGGTCTCCACGCCGTGTCCGGCGGGCTCGAAGCCGACGAGGCGCACCTCGGCGTCGGGGATGAAGGCGTGGAAGAGGCCGATGGCGTTGGAGCCGCCGCCGACGCAGGCGGCGACGGCGTCGGGCAGCCGGCCGGCGCGCTCGACGATCTGGCGGCGGGCCTCGACGCCGATGACGCGGTGGAAGTCGCGGACCATGGCCGGGAAGGGGTGCGGGCCGGCGACGGTGCCGAAGAGGTAGTGGGTCTGGTCCACGTTGGCGACCCAGTCGCGGAACGCCTCGTTGATGGCGTCCTTGAGGGTGCGGGAGCCGGACTTCACGGCGATGACCTCGGCGCCGAGCATGCGCATGCGGGCCACGTTGAGGGCCTGGCGCTGGGTGTCGATCTCGCCCATGTAGATGGTGCAGTCGAGGCCGAAGAGGGCACAGGCGGTGGCGGTGGCCACGCCGTGCTGGCCGGCGCCGGTCTCGGCGATCACGCGGGTCTTGCCCATGCGCTTGGTGAGCAGTGCCTGGCCCAGCACGTTGTTGATCTTGTGCGAGCCGGTGTGGTTGAGGTCCTCGCGCTTGAGGAAGATCCGGGCGCCGCCGGCGTGCTCGGCGAACCGGGGCACCTCGGTCAGGGCGCTGGGCCGGCCCGTGTAGTTGACCATGAGGTCGTTGAGCTCGGCGGCGAAGGCCGGGTCGCTCTTGGCCTTCTCGTACTCGACGGCGACCTCGTCCACGGCGGCGACGAGGGCCTCCGGGATGAACTTGCCGCCGAAGTCGCCGAAATAGCCCTCGGCGTTGGGGACGTGACCCTCCGGGTCCGGGATGAAGAACGAGGTGGTGGACATGCCACTGCTCCTACGGGTACGGGATGCGAGGCTCGGCTCGACGCGGCTGGATGCACCGTATTGCGCCGCCGCTCCGCCGCCCGCGCACCCCGCGGAGGGTGGGCGGACGGGACGGTCCGCGCCCGCGCGGGGCTAGGGACCGTACGCGGCCGCCCGCGGCCGGTGCCTCAGGGGTACCGGGCCGGGAGGGCCGTGGTCAGGGCGCGGTCGCCCCGCGCCATCGCATGCCGTTGACCTGTCCGGGCTCGGACCCGATCACGTAGCGCACCCGCCTGCCGTGCACGCGGCGTGCCGGGGCGCGGCAGCCGCGGGGGCGGCAGCCGCGCGCCAGCGGCGCGTGCGCCGTCGGCACGCCGGCCGGGCCGTGGCCCGGCCGGGTGCGGACGGAGGGGGAGGCGGGAGGCATGGGAGTGGTCAGCTCCGCCCGTGGCGCAGGGCGGGGTGGGCGCCGGCGGCGACGAGGTCGGCGACGGCCGCCTTCGGGTCGCGGCCGGTGACCAGGGACTCGCCGACGAGGACGGCGTCGGCGCCCTCGTTGGCGTAGGCGATCAGGTCGTGCGGTCCGCGGATGCCGGACTCGGCGACCTTCACGATGTGCGGCGGGATCTCTCCGACGATCCGCTCGAAGGTGGAGCGGTCGACCTTGAGGTCCTTCAGGTTGCGCGCGTTGACGCCGATGATCTTGGCGCCGGCGCTGACGGCCCGCTCGATCTCCTCCTCGTCGTGCACCTCCACGAGCGGGGTGAGGCCGATGGACTCGGCCCGCTCGATGAGGGAGACGAGGGCCTCCTGGTCCAGGGCCGCGACGATCAGCAGCACGAGGTCGGCGCCGTAGGCGCGGGCCTCCCACAGCTGGTACGCCGTGACGATGAAGTCCTTGCGCAGGATCGGGACGTCCACGCGGGCGCGGACGGCCTCCAGGTCGGCCAGCGAGCCGCCGAACCGGCGCTGCTCGGTGAGGACGGAGATGACCGCCGCCCCGCCGGCCTCGTAATCGGCGGCGAGCCCGGCCGGATCCGCGATCGCGGCCAGCGCGCCCTTGGAGGGGCTGGAGCGCTTGACCTCGCAGATCACCTTGACGCCGTCACCGCGCAGGGCGGCGACACCGTCCTTGGCCTGGGGCGCCTTGGCGGCACGCTCCTTGAGCTCGTCGAGGCTGACGCGGGCCTGCCGTTCGGCAAGGTCTTCGCGGACCCCTTCGATGATCTCGTCGAGCACACTCACGCGAGCGGCCCCCTTCCGGGTTGATGACGGTCGGCCGCCTTGCAGACACGTATCACTGCATGGTCAGCACTCAAATGGTATCCGCAGGCAGCCGGGGCCTCCGCACGGAGTTCTCGGTTTCCCAGGGACTGGACACTCGGAATATTGCCTTCCCGTAGGCCCCGGCGGGGCCTCGTCCGGGGTCAGGGGGCCAGCGCGGAACCGAACGGGAGATTCCGGACAATCGAGAAGGCCAGTACCAAGGCCCCGATCCCCCACCAGTGGACCGGTCGCAGGGCGATCCGGGGCGCCGGGGCACCGCGGAAGGCCCGCAGCAGCCACAGGGCCGTGAACACGGCGAAGACGAGGTAGCCGGCCACCGCCACGGCGTTGGCCCCCAGGGCGGCCGGCAGGTCGCCGGTGGCGAAGGCGTGCGCGCTGCGCAGCCCGCCGCAGCCGGGGCACAGCACCCCGGTCAGCCGGAAGAGCGGGCAGACCGGGTAGTGCCCGGGCTCGTTGGGGTCGACGGCGCCCACGTACGCGAACGCCGCGACCGCCCCCGCCAGGGTCAGCGCCGGGGCGGCCAGCCGGCCGGCCCGGGAGGCCCGTACGGGCGCCGGGGCGTGCGGCAGCGGCGGCCGGGGCACGGCGGCCGGGGAGGCGGTGCGAGGGGCGTCCACCCGCTGATTCTCTCCGCTCATGACAAAAGGCGCAGCCCGGCGGGGCCGCGCCTTTCGCACAGCGGACCGGCGGACCCGCGGGATCGCGCTCAGACCTTGGCGGGGACCCGGTTGGCCGCGATGACCTCGGCGAGGTCGCGGTGGCCGTCCTTGGGGGCGCCCATGCCCGCAGCCCGCATCGCCATGCCGACGACACCGCCGAGCGCGACGACGACCAGGCCCGCCCAGAAGCCGAGCGGGTTCGCCAGCACCATGAAGGCGCCGGAGACGCAGAAACCGATGAAGGCGATGATGACACCGGTCCAGGCGGCCGGGGTGTGTCCGTGGCTCGTGCCCGCCATGAGTTGCTCCTCGTTGCTCTGTCTCAAGCTGTGTAGAGAGCGCGGCCTGTGTCGCACGCTCGCTGTCATTGTCCCGCACGGGGACGCGGGTTTCTCCAGCGGGTGGGGCCCGCCGGGGGCGCCGCGTCAGCGGGTGGGGTCCTCGCCGCGGTCCAGGGCCTTCCACAGGTCCTCCGGCCGGTCCGGGTCCACGGGGGCGGGGGTACGCCCGCGGGGGCTGCCGTCGCGCTCGTAGCGGCCTCCCATCGCGGGCCAGCTCCGGCCGAAGCGCAGGGCCAGCAGGCCCGCGATCAGGATCAGGGCCGCGCCGGAGGCCGTGACGTACGGCCACACGGTGTGGCTGAGCTCCACCACCCGGGCGGCGGTGTCCGCCGTCGCGGTGGCGGCCCGTTCGTCCAGGGCGCGCCGGTCGCCGGCGGCGGCCACCGCGGCCAGGGCCGCGCCCAGCCCGCTCAGGGCGAGCAGCCCGGACACCAGCAGCCGGCCCGGACCCCGTACGGCGAACACCGCGACCAGGGCCGCGAGGCCGACGATGGCGAGGGCCGCCGGAAGGCCGGTGACGGCCCGCCCGTCCGCGGTCAGGGGCAGCGTGCCGCCCCCGACGGAGGCGCTGCCCCGGGCCCAGGTGCGGCCGGAGGCGAGCAGGACGACGGTGGCGCCGAGCGCGCCGAGCAGCAGGGCGGCGGCCACGGTGCGGCGGCCGGTGCTGCTGTCGGGGGCCTCGGCCTCGTTGACGGGGTGGGGTACGGCACTCACGTACCCCACTATCCCCTACGGGCTCAGGCGCGGTGCAGCCGGTTCGCCGCTCCCACGGCACGCAGGACGGCGGCGGCCTTGTTGCGGCACTCCTGGTCCTCCAGCTCGGGCACCGAGTCGGCGACGACGCCCGCTCCGGCCTGCACGTACGCCGTGCCGTCGCGCAGCAGCGCGGTGCGGATGGCGATGGCGGTGTCGGAGTCCCCCGCGAAGTCGAGGTAGCCGACGCAGCCGCCGTACAGGCCGCGGCGGGAGGGCTCCAGTTCCTCGATGATCTGCATGGCGCGCGGCTTGGGCGCACCGGAGAGGGTGCCGGCGGGGAAGCAGGCGGTGAGCACGTCGAAGGCGGTCCTGCCCTCGGCGACGCGGCCGGTGACGGTGGAGACGATGTGCATGACGTGCGAGTAGCGCTCGATGCTCATGAAGTCGACGACCTCGACGGAGCCGGGCTCGCAGACCCGGCCCAGGTCGTTGCGGCCGAGGTCGACGAGCATGAGGTGCTCGGCGCGCTCCTTGGGGTCGGCCAGCAGCTCCTCGGCGAGGTCGTTGTCCTCCTGCGGGGTCGCGCCGCGGTGGCGGGTGCCGGCGATGGGGTGAACCATCGCCCGGCCGTCCTCGACCTTGACCAGCGCCTCGGGGCTGGAGCCGACCACGTCGAAGCCGTTCTCGAAGCGGAAGAGGTACATGTACGGGGACGGGTTGGTGGCCCGCAGCACCCGGTAGACGTCCAGCGCGGAGGCGTGGCAGGGGGTCTCGAACCGCTGCGAGGGCACCACCTGGAAGGCCTCGCCGGCCCGGATGCGCTCCTTGACGTCCTCGACGGCGGCCTGGTACTTCTCGCCGCCCCAGAGCGCGTCGAAGGGCGGCAGCGCGGACTCCGGGAGCGCGGCGGGCGCGTAGGGCGCGGGCCGGGCGAGGTCGGCCTCCATCGCGTCGAGGCGGGCGACGGCGTCGGCGTGGGCCTCGTCCGCCCCGGTGTCGAGGGCGTTGTGGTTGATGGCGTTGGCGATGAGCAGGACCGTGCCGTCCCAGTGGTCGAGGACCGCCAGGTCGGAGGTGAGGAGCATGGTCAGCTCGGGGAGCTCGAGGTCGTCCTCGGCGTGGTCGCCGATGCGCTCCAGCCTGCGCACGATGTCGTAGCCGAGGTAGCCGACCATGCCGCCGGTGAAGGGCGGCATGCCGCCCGCCAGGTCGCGGGGAGTGTGCAGGGCCTCGACGGTGGCGCGCAGGGCTTCGAGGGGGTCGCCGTCCGTGGGGACGCCGACGGGCGGGGTGCCGATCCAGTGCGCCTGGCCGTCCTTGACGGTGAGGGTGGAGTCGCTGCGCACGCCGACGAAGGAGTAGCGGGACCAGGAGCGCCCGTTCTCGGCGGATTCCAGCAGGAAGGTGCCGGGGCGTTCGGCGGCCAGCTTCCGGTAGAGCCCGACCGGGGTGTCCCCGTCGGCCAGCAGCCGACGGCTCACGGGGATGACGCGGCGGTCGGCCGCGAGCTTGCGGAACGTCTCGAGATCCATGGGCGGGACCCTAACTGGCTAGCTGGCGTCGGTGAAAAGGACATCCGCGTCGAAGCACGTGCGGGCGCCGGTGTGGCAGGCGGCCCCGACCTGGTCGACCTTCACGAGCACGGTGTCGGCGTCGCAGTCGAGGGCGACGGACTTCACGTACTGGAAGTGGCCCGAGGTGTCCCCCTTGACCCAGTACTCCTGCCGGCTGCGGGACCAGTAGGTGCAGCGGCCCGTGGTGAGGGTGCGGTGCAGGGCCTCGTCGTCCATCCAGCCGAGCATGAGCACCTCGCCGGTGTCGTACTGCTGGGCGATGGCCGGAACCAGGCCGTCCGCGGAGCGCTTGAGGCGGGCGGCGACGGCGGGGTCGAGGGAGGACGTACTCATGGGCCCCATTGTGCCGCGCGGCGGGACCGGTCATGGATCACCGTCCGCCTGATGAGCAGCCTCCGGGCGGGTCCCGGCCTGGCGGGTGTCCGGCGGATCAGGGCCGGACACCCCTAAGCTGGCCCGTATGTCGACCCATGCGAAGCGTGAACGCCTGCTGCTGGCGGACCTGTTGGAGGCGGCCGGGCCGGAGGCGCCGACCCTGTGCGAGGGCTGGACCTGCCGGGACCTGGCGGCGCACGTCGTGGTCCGCGAGCGCCGCCCGGACGCGGCGGGCGGTCTGCTGCTGAACGTGCTGAAGGACCGCCTCGACCGGGCGATGGCCGAGTACACGGCCAAGCCGTACGAGGAGTTGATCCAGCTGATCCGCACCGGGCCGCCGAAGCTGTCCGTGTACGCGCTGAAGCAGATCGACGAGGCCGCCAACGCGGTGGAGTTCTACGTCCACGCGGAGGACGTACGGCGCGCGCAGCCGGACTGGACCCCGCGGACGCTGGACCCGGTGTTCTCGGACGCGCTGTGGTCCCGGCTGGAGAAGCTGGCCCGGCTGACGGGCCGCCGCTCGCCGGTGGGCCTGGTGCTGCGCCGCCCGGACGGCCGCACGGCGGTCGCCCACAAGGGCGTACCGGTGGTGACGGTGACCGGGGAGCCGGGTGAGCTGACGCTGTTCTGCTTCGGCCGCCAGAACTCCGCGGCGGTGGAGCTGGACGGCGAGAAGGAGGCCGTGTCCCGGCTGACGGTGGCCCGGCTGGGAATCTGACGGCGCGGGGGCCGACGACCCCCGCCGTCCGTCCCGGCTCCGGGCCGCGGCTACGACGTCCGCGGCTGGAGCCGGATCATCGGGATACCCGGACGCACCTTGCCGATCGAGGTGAAGTCGTCGTCCACGTGCAGGACCGTGAGGCGGTGCCGCCGTGCGGTCAGGGCGATGAGGATGTCGACCGGGGAGGGACCCCGGTGATGCCCGATCGCGGCGAGCTCCCGCTGTACGGCGATGATCTGCGGCCATGGGTCGTCCAAGGCCGGAACCCAGCCGAAGGTCTGCCCGAGCATGCCGAAGAACGGCTCGAAGTCCCGGTCGGCCCGCAGGCTCGGCATGAGCTCGGACTCCACCGGCGGGCAGATCGCCACCAGCCCTTGGGCCACGTACCCGGGCCAGGGGTCCCCGATCTGCCCCCGCAACAGCCGCCAGACGGCGGAGGTGTCGGCGAGGTAGCTCACAGGCCGTCGCGCTCCCGCTGCTCCAGCACCTCGAAGTCGAGGAAGTCCTCTGCGTTCTCCTGGAGCCAGCGCAGTGCCCGGGCACGGTCATCGGCGCTGATCCCGGCCGCTATCGTCAGCGCCCGGTTGATGGTGTCGCGCTTGGTGGTCGTGCCGAGCTGCTGCTGGGCGAAGGCGAGCATCCGGTCGTCGACGTCGATCACGGTCCTGGCCATCCGGCACCTCCGGCGGTGATATACGGGTGGGTGTCAGTATATCGCCGGAGGTGCCACGAAGCGGGGTCAGCGGACCGGGTGGCCCGCCTCGCGCAGGGCTTCCTTGACCTGGCCGATGCGCAGGTCGCCGAAGTGGAACACCGAGGCGGCGAGGACCGCGTCGGCGCCGGCGTCGATCGCGGGCGGGAAGTGCTCCAGCTTGCCGGCGCCGCCCGAGGCGATCACCGGGACGGTGACGTGCCGGCGTACGGCGGCGATCATCTCGGTGTCGTAGCCGTCCTTGGTGCCGTCGGCGTCCATGGAGTTCAGCAGGATCTCCCCGGCGCCGAGTTCGGCCGCGCGGTGCGCCCACTCGACGGCGTCGATCCCGGTGCCCCGGCGGCCGCCGTGGGTGGTGACCTCGAAGGAGCCGGCAGCGGTGCGGCGGGCGTCGACCGACAGGACGAGCACCTGGCGGCCGAAGCGCTCGGCGATCTCCTGGATCAGCTCGGGCCGGGCGATGGCGGCCGTGTTGACGCCCACCTTGTCGGCGCCCGCCCGCAGCAGCTTGTCCACGTCGTCGGCCGTGCGGACGCCGCCGCCGACCGTGAGCGGGATGAAGACCTGCTCGGCGGTGCGCCGGACCACGTCGTAGGTGGTCTCGCGGTTACCGGAGGAGGCGGTGATGTCGAGGAAGGTCAGCTCGTCGGCGCCCTCGGCGTCGTACAGCTTGGCCATCTCCACCGGGTCACCGGCGTCGCGCAGGTTCTGGAAGTTGACGCCCTTGACGACGCGGCCGTTGTCCACGTCCAGGCAGGGGATCACGCGTACGGCGAGGGTCACCGCGCCACCTCCCCGTAGGCCTCCACCTCGACCTCGACGACCATGCTCGGGTCGACGAAGCCGGAGACGATGAGCATGGTGGCGGCGGGGCGGACGGTGTCGAACAGCGTCTGGTGGGCGCGGCCGACCTCGTCCACGTCGCGCGCGTGCGTCAGGTACATCCGGGTGCGGACCACGTTCTCCGGTCCCAGCCCGGCCTCGGCGAGCGCCTTGAACGCGACCTCGAAGGCCTTGACGGTCTGGTCGTAGGGGCCGCCCGCGTCGGCGGCGGTGCAGCCGGAGACCAGGACGAGCCCGTTGGGCAGCTGCACGGCACGGGAGTAGCCGATGACGTCCTCGTAGGGGCCGCCGGAGGAGATCCTGCGGATGCCGGAGGCCGAGGAGGAGGGAGAGGAGGGGGTGGAGCTCATGCGCGGACCGCCTTCAGGGCTTCTTCCAGGGTGAAGGCCTTGGCGTACAGGGCCTTGCCGACGATGGCGCCCTCGACGCCGAGGGGGACGAGCTCGGACAGGGCCCGCAGGTCGTCCAGGGAGGAGACGCCGCCGGAGGCGACGACCGGCCGGTCGGTGGCGGCGCAGACGTTCCGCAGCAGCTCCAGGTTGGGGCCGGTCAGCGTGCCGTCCTTGCCGATGTCGGTGACGACGTAGCGGGCGCAGCCCTCGGAGTCCAGGCGGGCGAGGGTCTCGTACAGGTCACCGCCCTCGCTGGTCCAGCCGCGGCCCTTGAGGGTGGTGCCGCGGACGTCGAGGCCGATGGCGATCCTGTCGCCGTGTTCGGCGATGGCCTTGGCGGCCCACTCGGGGGTCTCCAGGGCGGCGGTGCCGAGGTTGACGCGGGTGCAGCCGGTGGCGAGGGCCGCGGCGAGCGTGGCGTCGTCGCGGATGCCGCCGGACAGCTCGACCTTGATGTCCATCGCACGGGTGATCTCGGCGACCAGGGCACGGTTGTCGCCGGTGCCGAAGGCGGCGTCCAGGTCGACCAGGTGCAGCCACTCGGCGCCGGAGGCCTGCCAGGCGAGGGCCGCCTCCAGCGGGGAGCCGTAGGAGGTCTCACTGCCCGACACGCCGTGCACGAGGCGTACGGCCTGGCCGTCGCGGACGTCGACCGCGGGAAGGAGTTCGAGCGTGGGTGCGGTCATCACAGGGTCTCGATCCAGTTGGTGAGGAGCTGGGCGCCGGCGTCGCCGGACTTCTCGGGGTGGAACTGGGTGGCCCACAGGGCGCCGTTCTCCACCGCCGCGACGAACCGCTCGCCGTGCGTGGCCCAGGTGACCTTGGGGCCCCTGATCCTCGGGTTGGTGACCTCCAGGGACCAGTCGTGGGCCGCGTAGGAGTGCACGAAGTAGAACCGGGCGTCGGCGTCCAGCCCGGCGAAGGCCTGGCTGCCGGCCGGGGCCTCGACGGTGTTCCAGCCCATGTGGGGGACGACGGGGGCCTTCAGCGGGCCGACGGTGCCGGGCCACTCGTCGAGGCCCTCGGTCTCCACGCCGTGCTCGATGCCGCGCTCGAAGAGGATCTGCATGCCGACGCAGATGCCCATGACGGGGCGGCCGCCGGAGAGGCGGCGGCCGATGATCCAGTCGCCGCGGGCATCCTTGAGGCCCTGCATGCAGGCGGAGAAGGCGCCCACACCGGGCACGAGCAGCCCATCGGCGTCCATGGCCCGGTCGTAGTCGCGGGTGATCTCGACGTCCGCGCCGACGCGCGCGAGGGCGCGCTCGGCGGAGCGGATGTTGCCGAAGCCGTAGTCGAAGACCACGACGTTCTTCTTGGCGGTCATGCCCAGATCCCTTGGATTCGCAGGACTCCCGCGGCCAGACACATCGCGGAGGCGAGAGCGAGCAGAACGATCACCGACAGGGGCATCTTCTGCTTCTGGAAGGAGTAGACGCCGCCGGCCAGGAACAGGCCGACGACGATCAGGATGGTGTTCAGACCGTTCACTGCTAGAGGGCGCCCTTCGTGGAGGGCAGGATCCCTGCGGCGCGCGGGTCGAACTCGGCGGCGTAGCGCAGGGCCCGGGCGAGGGCCTTGAACTGGCACTCCACGATGTGGTGGGCGTTGCGGCCGTACGGGACGTGGATGTGCAGGGCGATCTGGGCCTGCGCGACGAAGGACTCGAAGATGTGCCGGGTCATCGTCGTGTCGTACTCGCCGATCATCGGCGCCATGGTCTCGGGCTCGGTGTGCACGAGGTAGGGGCGGCCGGAGAGGTCGACGGTCACCTGGGCGAGGGACTCGTCCAGCGGGACGGTGCAGTTGCCGAAGCGGTAGATGCCCACCTTGTCGCCGAGGGCCTGCCTGAAGGCGGCGCCGAGCGCGAGGGCGGTGTCCTCGATGGTGTGGTGGCTGTCGATGTGCAGGTCGCCGTCCGTCTTGACCGTGAGGTCGAAGAGGCCGTGGCGGCCGAGCTGGTCGAGCATGTGGTCGTAGAAGCCCACGCCCGTCGACACGTCGACCTTGCCGGTGCCGTCGAGGTTTATCTCGACCAGGACCGAGGTCTCCTTCGTGGTGCGCTCGACCCGTCCGATGCGGCTCATGCCTGCTGCTCCTTCTTCAGTGCGCGAACCGCTTCCAGGAACGCGTCGTTCTCGGCCGGGGTGCCCGCGGTGACCCGCAGCCGGCCCGGTACGCCGTTGTCCCGGACCAGGACGCCCTGGTCGAGGATCTTCTGCCAGGCGGTGTGGGAGTCCTCGAACTTCCCGAACTGGATGAAGTTCGCGTCGGACTCGGTGACCTCGTAGCCGAGGGCCCGCAGCTCGCTGACGAGGCGGTCCCGCTCGGCCTTGAGCTGCTCGACGTAGCCGAGCAGGGTGTCGGTGTGTTCCAGGGCGGCCAGCGCGGTCGCCTGGGTGACGGCGGACAGGTGGTACGGCAGGCGTACGAGCTGCACGGCGTCGACCACGGCCGGGTGCGCGGCGAGGTAGCCCAGGCGCAGGCCCGCGGCGCCGAAGGCCTTGGACATGGTCCGGGAGACCACCAGGTGGGGGCGGCCCTCGATCAGCGGGAGGAGGGAGTCGCGGTGCGAGAACTCCACGTACGCCTCGTCCACGACGACCAGCGACGGCTTGGCGGCCTGCGCGGCGTCGTAGAGGGCGAGGACCGTCTCCGCCCCGACCGCCGTACCCGTGGGGTTGTTGGGCGAGGTGATGAAGACGACGTCGGGGGCGTTCTCGGCGATCGCCTGCTCGGCGGCCTCCACGTCGATGGTGAAGTCCTCGCGGCGGGGGCCGGAGATCCAGCCGGTGCCGGTGCCGCGCGCGATGAGCGCGTGCATCGAGTACGAGGGCTCGAAGCCGATCGCCGTGCGCCCCGGGCCGCCGAAGGTCTGGAGCAGCTGCTGGAGGACCTCGTTGGAGCCGTTGGCGGCCCAGACGTTCTCCATGGCGACCGGGTGCTTGCCCGTCCGCGTGAGGTAGGCGGCCAGCTGGGTGCGCAGCTCGACCGCGTCCCGGTCGGGGTAGCGGTTGAGGGTGCGGGCGGCCTCGGCGACGCGCTCGGCGATGCGCCGGACGAGCGGCTCGGGCAGCTCGTACGGGTTCTCGTTGGTGTTCAGCTGGACGGGCACGTCGAGCTGCGGTGCGCCGTACGGGGTCTTGCCGCGCAGCTCGTCGCGGATGGGCAGGTCGTCGATCCCGAGGGCGCTCACTGTCCGGGGACCTTCCATCCGAAGCGGGCCTTGAGGGCGGCGCCGTGCGCGGGCAGGTCCTCGGCCTCGGCCAGCGTCACCACGTGGTGGGTGACCTCGGCGAGGGCGTCGCGCGTGTAGTCGACGATGTGGATGCCGCGCAGGAAGGACTGCACGGACAGGCCCGAGGAGTGGCAGGCGCAGCCGCCGGTGGGCAGGACGTGGTTCGACCCGGCGCAGTAGTCGCCGAGGGAGACCGGCGCCCAGGGGCCGACGAAGATCGCGCCGGCGTTGCGGACCCGGGCGGCCCAGGCGGCGGCGTCGGCGGTCTGGATCTCCAGGTGCTCGGCGCCGTACGCGTCGACGACCTTGAGGCCGTCCTCCAGGCTGTCGACCAGGACGATCGCGGACTGCTTGCCGGCGAGGGCGGGCTTGATCCGGTCCTCGACGTGCTTGGTCGCGGCGACCTGCGGCTCCAGCTCCTTCTCGACGGCGGCCGCGAGCTCCGCGGAGTCCGTGACGAGGACGGCCGCGGCCAGCGGGTCGTGCTCGGCCTGGCTGATCAGGTCGGCGGCGACGTGCACCGGGTCGGCCGTGGCGTCCGCGAGGACCGCGATCTCGGTGGGGCCGGCCTCGGTGTCGATGCCGATCCTGCCGGTGAAGTAGCGCTTGGCGGCGGCGACCCAGATGTTGCCGGGGCCGGTCACCATGTTGACCGGCGGGCACCCGTCGGGTCCCGAGGTCCCGTACGCGAACATCGCGACGGCCACGGCGCCGCCGGCCGCGTACACCTCGTCCACGCCGAGCAGCGCGCACGCCGCCAGGATGGTCGGGTGCGGCAGCCCGCCGAACTCCTTCTGCGGCGGGGACGCCAGCGCGATCGACTCGACGCCCGCCTCCTGCGCCGGGACGACGTTCATGACGACGGAGGACGGGTACACCGAGCGGCCGCCCGGGGCGTACAGCCCCACGCGCCCGACCGGAACCCACTTCTCGGTCACGGTGCCGCCGGGGACCACCTGGGTGGTGTGCTCGCTGCGGCGCTGGTTGCGGTGCACGATCCGGGCGCGCCGGATGGACTCCTCCAGGGCGGCGCGGACGGCCGGGTCCAGCTGGTCGAGGGCGGCCTTCAGGGCCTCCGCGGGCACCCGGACCTGCGTGAGCTCGACGCCGTCGAACTTCTGCGCGTACTCGATCAGCGCCGCCGTGCCACGATGATGGACGTCCTCGCAGATGGGCCGCACCTTCTCCAGGGCGGCTTCCACGTCGAACTCGGCACGGGGCAGCAGGTCGCGCAGGGCGCCGCCCTCGGGGAGGGCGTCACCGCGCAGGTCGATACGAGAGATCACGCCCCAATTCTCTCAGACCGCCTCCCACCGCCGTCCGCCCGTATCACTGGCTGATACACGCCCCGGCTGTCACCGCCGCCCCTTAGCGTTCTCGTACACGTGGATGACAGCGGGGGGCTGCCATGACCGAAGCGGGCGACGACGGACGGCCGGACGGCCTCACCGATGCCGAGCAGCAGATGTGGGAGACCTTCCGGGCGGGCACCGTCTGCGACCTGGGCGCCCGCACCGCCGGCCTGGACGATCCGCACAACGGCCCGGTCTGGGGCCCGGAGCGGCGGGTCCGCGCGGAGGTCGTGGCCCGCCTCCTGCTGGCCGGCCCCGCACCGGTCCCCGGCCGGGTCGGCTGCCTGAAGCTGCGCGGCGCGCAGATCACCGGGCGGCTGGATCTGTCCGGCGGCACGGTCGCCCCGTACGTGGAGATCCGCTCGTGCCGCTTCGACGGCGAGATCCAGGTGTCCGAGACCCGCTTCGGCACGCTGCGGCTGGACAACTGCGCGATACCCCGGCTGGAGGGGGCCCGGCTGCACACCGAGGGGGACCTGCACCTGGCGCGCTGCCGGGTGGCGCGCGGGATCCGGCTGACCGACGCGCAGATCGGCACCGATCTGCTGATCAGCCAGGCCGTGGTGCAGCGCGACGGCGGGGGCCGGGCCATCGCCGCCGACGGGATGGCCGTCGCCCAGGACCTCCAGGCCGACCTGCTGGAGACGCACGGCGAGGTGAGCCTGCGCGGGGTGAAGGTGGGCGCCTCGATGAGCCTGCGCGGTGCGCGGCTGGGCAACCGCCACGGCCGGCGCGCCCTGAACGCCCCGACCCTGACCGTCGAGCGGACCCTGTACCTGACCTCCGCCGGCCTCCCCTCCCCGGCCGGCGACCCGGACCGCCCGTACGACTGGAGCCAGACCCCGACCGGCGGCGGGCCGGCGCAGCACTTCGAGTGCCGGGGCGGCCTGCGGCTGGACGACGGCCGCTTCGGCGACTCGGTCGACTTCTACGGCGCCCGCTTCGACCTGGACCCGGACCAGGAGGTGTCGCTGCGGCGGGTGCAGACGCCCGAGCTGCGCTTCGTCGGCGACGCCCCGGAGCGGGGCCGGGTGGTGGTCTCCGGCGCGAAGGTCGTCAAGCTCGTCGACCGGTCCACGAGCTGGCCGGGCCGCGGCCAGGTGTCCATGGAGGGCTTCGTCTACCAGGAGCTCGCACCCCGCGGCCACTTCCCGCTCTCCCGCCGCCTGGAGTGGCTGGAGTCGGCCACGCCCGAGTACTCGCCGGAGCCGTACGAGCGGCTCGCCGCCGTGCTCCGCGACGGCGGGGAGGACGTGGGCGCGCGCGAGGTGCTCGTGGCCAAGCAGCGCCGCCGCCGGGACACGCTGTCACCGGCGGCGAAGGCCTGGGGGTACCTCCAGGACTGGACGGTGGTCTACGGCTACCGGCCGGGCCGGGCGGCGCTGTGGATGGCGGTGCTGTGGGCGGCGGGGACCCTGCTGTTCCTGCGGCACGAGCCGGCGCCGATCAAGGCGGACGAGCACCCGCACTGGGACGCCGCCCTGTACGCGCTAGACCTCCTGCTCCCGGTGATCGATCTCGGGCAGCAGGGCCAGTGGAAGCCCGAGGGCGGCTGGCAGTGGGGGGCGACGGCGCTGGTGCTGCTGGGCTGGATCCTGGCCACGACGGTGGCGGCGGGCGCGTCACGGCTGCTGAGGCGGGGGTGACGGGCCGGGCCGTCCGGCTACTACCCTGTGCCTCGTGACCACCGTTCGCCTTCCCCTCTTCCCGCTGAACTCGGTGCTGTTCCCGGGCCTCGTGCTGCCGCTGAACGTCTTCGAGGAGCGGTATCGCGCCATGATGCGCGAGCTGCTGAAGACCGGGGAGGACGAGCCGCGCCGGTTCGCGGTCGTCGCGATCCGCGACGGCCGGGAGGTCGCGCCGACCGCGCCCGGACTGCCCGACCAGACGGCCCTGCCCGAGCGGGGCCCGGCGGCGGGCTTCGGTGCCGACCCGATCCAGGCGTTCCACCGGGTGGGCTGCATCGCGGACGCGGCGACGATCCGGGAGCGCGAGGACGGCAGCTTCGAGGTGCTGGCCACCGGCACGACCCGGGTGCGGCTGCTCTCGGTCGACGCGTCCGGGCCGTTCCTCGTCGCCGAGCTGGAGGAGCTCGCAGAGGACGCGGGCGAGGGCGCGGGCGCGCTGTCCGAGGGGGTCCTGCGGGCCTTCCGCAGCTACCAGAAGCGGCTGGCCGGGGCCCGGGAGCGGTCCCTGACCTCGGCGCCGGACCTGCCGGACGAGCCGTCGGTGGTCTCGTACCTGGTGGCGGCCGCCGCGGTGCTGGACACCCCATCCAAGCAGCGCCTGCTACAGGCCCCGGACACCGCCACCCGGCTCGCGGAGGAGCTGAAGCTGCTGCGCGCCGAGACGGCCGTGATCCGCCACCTGCCGTCCCTGCCGGCGGTGGACCTGACCCGCGCCCCGACCAGCCCGAACTGAGGCCATGGCGAAGAAGAAGCAGCAACAGCAGTCGGCCGGCACTCCCGCCATCACCGCCCTCACCGCCTCGGGCGTCGACTTCACCACCCACTCCTACGCACACGACCCCGCGCACCCCTCGTACGGCGAGGAGGCGGCCGAGGCCCTCGGCGTGTCGCCGGACCAGGTGTTCAAGACGCTGGTCGCGGACGTGGACGGGGCCCTGACGGTGGCGGTCGTGCCGGTTTCGGGCTCACTGGACCTCAAGGCCCTGGCGGCCGCGGTGGGCGGGAAGCGGGCGGCGATGGCCGACCCGGCGCTGGCGGAGCGGACCACGGGCTACGTGCGGGGCGGGATCTCCCCGCTGGGGCAGCGCAAGCGGCTGCGTACGGTCCTGGACGCGTCGGCCTCGGCGCACACCACGATCTGCGTCTCGGCGGGCCGCCGGGGGCTGGAGGTCGAACTGGCCCCGGCCGCCCTGACCGCGCTCACGCACGCCACCCTCGCGCCGATCGCCCGCCCGTAGGCCGCCCACCCGGCGCCGCACCGGGGAGGCCGGCCACGGCCGAACCGTGCGGGGCGTCAGGAGGAGTGCACGTGGGGCGGGGGGTACGCGCCCTCCCACGGCAGCGGCGGCTCCGGGTCGCGCGGCCCCCACAGGGCCGTCAGGCCCAGGTGGACCGCGACGGCCGCCATCGGCCACACCAGCAGCGCCCCGTGCGCGAGCAGCTGCAGCGGCGCGTCGAAGGGGACCCCCTTGCCCGCGTGCGCGGCGGCGGCCACCACATCGGTGCCCGGCCCGAGCCACAGCCCCAGCCGCCAGCCCACCAGCGCGGCGAAGCACGACCCGAGGGCCAGCCCGATCACCAGCGGGACGCCCCCGCGCCGGCGCCACAGGAAGACCCCGGCCGCGCTGAGCGCGCCGAGCCCCAGCGCCAGCAGGAAGAACGTGCCGTCGGCGCCGATCCGGCCCTCGCTCTCGGTGTTGCGCAGGAAGACGGCCTCACCGTTGGAGACGTACTGGACGCGCGGCGCGAGCCACGCCCACAGCAGTCCGAGCAGCACCCCGGACACGCCCACCACCAGGGCGACGGCGGCCGCGTCGCGGACGTCCGCCGGGGTGACGGCGGCCTCCGCCTCGGGGAGCGGGGACACGGTCGGCGGCTGCGGGGTCACGGCTTCGGTCACCCCCACATCGTGCCAGGTACGACCGGCGGCGGTGTCAGCGGACCGCCGCCCGCCGGTACGCCCAGGTGGCGACGGCCAGCGACAGCACCCCGACGGCCCCGCACACACCCAGGTCGAGGACGACCGCCGCCCAGTCGGGGTGCGGGGCGAAGGTCTCCGCGAAGGCCTCGACCCCGTACGTGGACGGCAGCAGGTCCCGCGCCCACACGATGACGTCCGGCATCCGCTCCGCCGGCAGCACGCCCAGCAGCAGTGCCGCCGACATGCCCAGCTGCCCGGCCAGCGTGGCCAGCTCCTGGCGCGGCGCGAGCAGCCCCAGCGCGGCGCCCAGCCCGGCGAGCGCCGCCCCGGCCAGCGGCACGACGGCGGCGAGAATCCACAGCCCGCCCATCGGCAGCCCGAACAGCACGCAGCCGAAGACGGCCGTCACCAGCGTCCCCGGCAGCGTGAAGGAGGCGTACGCGGCGGCCGCGCCCAGCACCACCGAGGCCGGCGGCACCGGCAGGGTGGCGTAGTGGTCGAGGCCGCCGCCGGCCCGCAGCTGGCCGAAGTACTGCGCGAGCAGGTTCAGCGCGACGAAGGCGACGACCAGGACGGACGAGCCGGCGACGACGGCCCGGGCCTCGGAGCCGCCGTCCACCACGCCGCGCATCAGGACCATGATCCCGACGGACTGGAAGGTGGCCACGAACAGCAGCGGTATCCGGGCGACGCGCGCCCGGGACAGCTGGGCCCGGTAGACGGCGGCGAGCGCCGGGAACAGCCGCGCCCTGGGAGCCAGGACGCCTACAGCGGTGGTCACGACTTGACCAGACCCTTCATACGGCCGCCGAGCGCGAGGTACACGTCCTCCAGGCTCGGCGTGGCCAACGTGAAATCGTCGAGGGCGGCGAAGGCCGGCCCGCCGGTCACCGCGGCGACGGCGGCGCGGGCCTGGTCCTGTCCCAGCCGCAGCGTCCAGCGACGGCCGGACTCGGCGGCCAGCGGGGCGAGCGCGGCGACCTCGGGCACCTCCAGCGGCGCGGCGGTGCGCCAGACCAGCTCGAGGCGGACCTCGTCGGAGACGGCGGCCTTGAGCCCGGCCGGGGTGTCGCAGGCGATGATCCTGCCCTGGTCGACGACGGCGACCCGGTCGAGGACGGTCTCGGCCTCGATGACGTTGTGGGTGACGAGCACGACCGTGGCCCCGTGCCGCAGCCGCCGGCGGTCCACGGCCGCCCAGACGGCCCGGCGCGCCACCGGGTCCATGCCGGTCGTCGGCTCGTCCAGGACCAGCACCGGCCGCTCCCCCACGAGCGCCGTGGCGAAGCAGGCGAGCCGCCGCTGTCCGCCGGAGAGCTTCTTCAGGGGGCGCCCCGCGATGGCCGTCAGCCCGAGCTCCTCCAGTACGTCGTCCCGGGCGGCCCGCGCCTCGCGCACACCGAGCCCGCGCAGCCGGCCGGTGGTCTCGGCGGCCAGGGCGACGGTGAGTTCGTCGAGGGCGGTGGACTCCTGCCCGAGGTAGGCGAGCAGCCGCGAGGCCCGCTCGGGGTGGCGTACGAGGTCGTGGCCGAGCAGGGCCACCGAGCCGGAGTCGGGCCGCAGCAGCCCGGTGAGCTGGCGGACCAGGGTGGACTTGCCGGCGCCGTTGGGGCCGAGCAGGCCGAACACCTCGCCGCGCCGGACCTCCAGGGAGATCCCGTCGTTGGCCCGGGTCTCGGGCATGGCCGGGGCCCCGCGCCGGCCGCGTACGGCCGGGTAGGTCTTGACCAGGTCACGCACCGCGCAGACCACGTCCGAAGCGGCTCCGGCGGCCGCCGCCGGGGTTGGTCCTGCCTGCGCTGTGCCCGTACTCACGAGGGAGCAGCCTACGCGGCTTCCGGCCCTACTCGGCCGCCGGGGTCACCGGCGCCCCGGGGAGGGCGGCCGGCGGCCCGCCCACGTGCTCGGCGGCGGCACGGACGTCGATCTCCCGCCAGAAACCGGCGCGGATGGCGTAGCGGTCGTGCTCGTCGATCTGGTCGTCCTTGTGGGCGAGGAGCCCGAACCGGGCGGCGTAGCGCAGCAGCTCCCCGTCGATCCGGTGCGGGACGCGCGGGTACATGGTGGCCAGCTTCTGCAGGTGGGCGGCTTCGGGGAGGCGTTCCATCCAGCGCCGGGCGAAGACCTGGCCGACCTCGAAGGGGTCGCCGCCGACGGTGGTGATGTCCTCCTCGCGGTCGGCCCAGCGCTGCTCGGCGCTGGTGAGCTGGGCGAGGGTGGGCAGGGAGGCGGTCTCGGCCGGTTCGCCGAGCGGTCCGGCGCGGTCGATCCAGCCCTTGTCGGAGGACCAGCGCAGGGCGCTGCCGGCCGGGCTCGCGGCGCCCTGGCCGGCCGGTGCGGCGGCGGGGGCCTGGGCGGGTGCGCGCAGCGCGGCGAGGTCCTTCGGGGTCGGGACGGGCTTGGCCCCTTCGTTGGCGGGCGCCGGTACGGGTGCTCCGTTCGGGCGGCTCCCGGGGGTGGCCGGGGTGCCGTTGCGGGCGGCCTCGGCGAGGGCCGCCTCGGGCAGGGGGGCGGAGAGGATCGCGGCGATCTCGGGGCGCGGGGCGGGCGGCGGGGCGCAGAGGCCGGCGAGGTCGCGGGCGCGGACGGCCCGGGTGATCCAGGCGCGGTCGAGCACGCGGCGTTCGTCGGCCTCGGCGACGAGGTCCTCGGACTGGTTGTAGTCGCCGTCGGCGGCCTGTACGGCCCACAGGTGGACGGCGACCCCGTGTTCCTTCGCGGACATGAGGCCGGGCAGGAGGTCGCCGTCGCCGGTGACGAGGACCACGTCGGAGCAGGCCCGGTTGCGGGCGAGTTCGGTGAGCTCGGCGTGCATGGCGGCGTCCACGCCCTTCTGCGCCCAGCGTCCGTCGCTGCGGGTCAGGGCGCCGAGCCGGACGGTCACGCGGGACATGACGCGCAGCCGCCGGTGCTCGGGCTGGGGCACCCGGTCGGGGGCGCCGTCGAACCAGTAGATCCGCAGCAGGGGCTGCTGCGTGTCGGCCTCGGCGCGCTCGCGCAGGCCCTGGATCAGGGCGGAGTGGTCGACGGTGATGCGGGAGCGGGAGGGTTCCCCGGCGAGGAGGCTCGCGGCGGCGCCCAGCAGGTATCCGGCGTCCACCAGGACGACGCAGCGGTCCACGCGTTCCACCCTCTTCCGTGGGGGTCCTCGACAGGTTTTCCCCGAGTCTGCCCGACCGCAAGGGTGTTGACGGCCGGAACTCGATCATCGGCGTGGCGTATCTCCCGGGGGGCGGTGGAAGGAGCGGCCGCCACCCGAAGTAATGATCCAAAATGCGTGGTTTGAGGGGGTGTGTGAGTGTGAAGGCGGCCCTGGCCCCTACTACCCCCACGGAGGCATCCCATGGCCAAGAACAAGAACCAGAAGCAGCCGTCGAAGCAGCAGGAACGTTCCTCCGCCCAGGAGCGGAGTTCGACGCAGGCCTCGCCCGAAGAGCGCTCCTCGCAGTCGCCGAGCCCGCTGGACATGGCCCACAAGAGCAAGCAGAAGCGCTTCGGCCACAACTGACCCCCGCGGGGCGACGGGAGGGCCCGTCCGGCAGCGTCGCCGGACGGGCCCTCCCGTACGCGCGTGCGCGCCCCGTACCGCTAGCCGGCCAGGCAGGAGGGGCCGAGCAGCACCTTGAGGTCACCGAAGAGGGCGGGGTCGGGCTGGACCCGGTGCCGGTCGAGGCGCAGCACGGTGGTGGTGCGCGGCCCCTGGAGCTTGATCCGCACCTCGGTGTTGCCCTTGTGGTGGCGCAGGATCTCGCCCAGACGGGTCACCATCGGCGGGGTGACCTTGACGGTGGGGATGGTGAGGACCACGGGGGCGTTGGTGCCGGCCGAGGAGAGGTCGGGGACCATCATCTCCATCGCGACCAGCCGGGGCACGTCCTCGCGCTTGTCGAGGCGGCCCTTGACGAAGACGACGGTGTCCTCGACCAGCTGGGTGGAGACGAGCTGGTAGGTCGCGGGGAAGAACATGCACTCGATGGAGCCGGCGAGGTCCTCGACGGTGGCGATCGCCCAGGCGTTGCCCTGCTTGGTCATCTTGCGCTGGAGGCCGGAGATGATGCCGCCGATGGTGACGACGGCGCCGTCGGAGTGCTCGCCGCCCGTCAGCTGGGAGATGCCGGCGTCCGTCTTGTCGGACAGGACGTGCTCCAGGCCGAAGAGGGGGTGGTCGGAGACGTAGAGGCCGAGCATCTCGCGCTCCTGGGCGAGCAGGTAGGACTTCTCCCACTCGACGTCGGAGAACTCCACGTCGAGGCCGAAGCCGGGCTCGTCGCCGCCGTCCTCGTCACCCATTCCGCCGAAGAGGTCGAACTGTCCTTCGGCCTCCTTGCGCTTGACCGCGACCACGTTGTCGATCATCGACTCGTGGTGGGCGACCAGGCCCTTGCGGGTGTGGCCCATCTCGTCGTAGGCGCCGGCCTTGATCAGCGACTCGATGGTGCGCTTGTTGCAGACCACGGCCTCGACCTTGTCCAGGAAGTCGGGGAAGGAGGAGTACTTCCCCTTGGCCTTCCTGGTCTTGATGATCGAGTCGACGACGTTCTGGCCGACGTTGCGGACGGCGGTCAGGCCGAAGAGGATCACGTCGTCGCCCTGGGCGGCGAAGTTGGACTCCGACTCGTTCACGTTCGGCGGGAGCACCTTGATGCCCATGCGCCGGCACTCGTTGAGGTAGATCGCGGACTTGTCCTTGTCGTCCTTGACCGAGGTGAGCAGGCCGGCCATGTACTCGGCCGGGTAGTTCGCCTTGAGGTAGGCGGTCCAGTAGGAGACGAGTCCGTACGCGGCCGAGTGGGCCTTGTTGAAGGCGTAGCCGGCGAAGGGGACCAGGACGTCCCAGAGCTTCTGGATGGCCTCGTCGGAGTAGCCGTTCTTCCGGGCGCCCTCCTGGAAGATCGTGAAGTTCTTGGCCAGCTCCTCGGGCTTCTTCTTGCCCATGACGCGGCGCAGGATGTCGGCCTCGCCGAGCGAGTAGCCGGCGATGATCTGCGCGGCCTTCTGCACCTGCTCCTGGTAGACGATCAGGCCGTAGGTGACGTCCAGGACCTCCCGGAGCGGCTCTTCCAGCTCCGGGTGGATCGGGGTGATCTCCTGCTGCTTGTTCTTGCGCAGCGCGTAGTTCGTGTGGGAGTTCATGCCCATTGGGCCCGGGCGGTACAGGGCCGACACGGCGGAGATGTCTTCGAAGTTGTCGGGCTTCATCAGGCGCAGCAGGGAGCGCATGGGCCCGCCGTCGAACTGGAAGACGCCGAGGGTGTCGCCGCGGCCGAGCAGCTCGAAGGTCTTGGGGTCGTCGAGCGGCAGGGCCAGGAGATCGATGTCGATCCCCTTGTTGGCCTTCACCATCTTGACGGCGTCGTCCATGATCGTGAGGTTGCGCAGGCCGAGGAAGTCCATCTTCAGCAGGCCGAGCGACTCGCAGCTCGGGTAGTCCCACTGGGTGATGGTGACGCCGTCGGTGTGCCGCACCCAGACGGGCACGTGGTCGGTGATCGTCTCGCTGGACATGATCACGCCGGCGGCGTGCACGCCCATCTGGCGGACCAGGCCCTCGACACCGCGGGCGGTGTCGATGACCTTCTTCACGTCCGGCTCGTTCTCGTACATCGAGCGGATCTCGCCGGCCTCGCTGTAGCGGGGGTGCGAGGGGTCGAGGATGCCGGAGAGCGGGATGCCCTTGCCGAGGACGTCGGCGGGCATGGCCTTGGTGAGCCGGTCGCCCATGGCGTACGGGTAGCCGAGGACGCGCGCGGAGTCCTTGATCGCGTTCTTGGCCTTGATGGTGCCGTAGGTGCCGATCATGGCGACTTTGTCCTCGCCGTACTTCTCGGTCACGTACCGGATCACCTCGACGCGCCTGCGCTCGTCGAAGTCGATGTCGACATCGGGCATGGAGACGCGCTCGGGGTTCAGGAACCGCTCGAAGATCAGGCCGTGGGTGAGCGGGTCGAGGTCGGTGATGCCCATGGCGTAGGCGACGATCGAGCCGGCCGCGGAGCCTCGGCCCGGGCCCACCGCGATGCCCTGGTTCTTGGCCCACATGATGAAGTCGGCGACCACGAGGAAGTAGCCGGGGAAGCCCATCGAGATGATCGTGTCCATCTCGTACTCGGCCTGCTTCATCCGGTCTTCCGGAATGCCCCCCGGGTAGCGGCGGTGCATGCCGCGCATGGTCTCCTCGCGGAACCAGCTGACCTCGGTGTGGCCGTCCGGGATGTCGAACTTCGGCATCAGGTTCCGGAACTTGAACATGCCCTCGGTGTCGATCTGGTCCGCGACCAGCCGGGTGTTGGCGCAGCCCTCCTGCCAGGCGTCCGAGGAGTCGATGGCGTACATCTCCTCCGTGGACTTCAGGTAGTAGCCGGTGCCGTCGAAGCGGAAGCGGTCCGGGTCCGAGAGGTTCTTGCCGGTCTGGATGCACAGCAGGGCGTCGTGGGCCCCGGCCTCGTGCGCGTAGGTGTAGTGCGAGTCGTTCGTGACCAGCGGCGGGATGCCGAGCTTCTTGCCGATCTCCAGCAGCCCGTCACGGACCCGGCGCTCGATCTCGATGCCGTGGTCCATCAGCTCCAGGAAGTAGCGGTCCCTGCCGAAGATGTCCTGGTACTCGGAGGCGGCCTTGAGGGCCTCGTCGAACTGGCCGAGGCGCAGCCGGGTCTGGAGCTCGCCGGAGGGGCAGCCGGTGGAGGCGATCAGGCCCTCCGACCACTTGGAGATGGTCTCCTTGTCCATGCGCGGCCACTTCGTGAGCCAGCCCTCCTTGTACGCGTCGGAGGACAGCCGGAAGAGGTTGTGCAGGCCGGTTGCGTTCGCCGCCCAGATCGTCTTGTGGGTGTAGCCGCCGGAGCCGGAGACGTCGTCCCGCTTCTGGTGGGGCTGGCCCCACTGGATGCGTCGCTTGTTGCGCCGGGACTCGGGGGCGACGTAGGCCTCGATGCCGATGATCGGGGTGATCCCGGCCTTCTGAGCGCTGTGGAAGAAGTCGTACGCCCCGTGCAGGTTGCCGTGGTCGGACATGGCGATGTGCGTCATGCCCATCTCATTGCAGGCAGCGAACATGTCCTTCAGCCGCGCGGCACCGTCCAGCAGCGAGTACTGGGTGTGGACGTGCAGGTGCGTGAACGGCGTCTTGGACACGGTGGGGGCCTCCTGAGGAGAGAGGGGCGGCAGCTACGAATCCTACGTCCCGCGAGTGACACTCCGGGGGCACCGACCGGTACGGTCGACCGTTGCAGAACCAGGAAGACCGGTCCGGCGTCCAGTCGGTCAGTAGCCGTACCACCCCTTGCACCAGGAGGCATCCGCCATGGCGGTCACCGAGACCACCGACGAGCAGCGCGCCGAGCAGATACTCGATGTGTTCGACACCGCATTCGGCCGGCTGCTCGCAGCCGACCCCGCTGCCTTCCAGGTCAAGTTCCGGAAGATGGCGGCTTCGGCCTTCGCCTTCTACCGGGGTACGGCCTGCCTCTTCTACGCCGACCTGGAGCACGACCGCCACGGCGGCCCCTACCTGGACGAGCGCACCGGCCGGGTGTGGATCCACGGCGACCTGCACGCCGAGAACTTCGGCACCTACATGGACGCCAACGGCCGGCTCGTGTTCAACGTGAACGACTTCGACGAGGCCTACGTCGGCCCCTTCACCTGGGACCTCAAGCGCTTCGCTGCCTCCGTCGCCCTGATCGGCTACACCAAGGCGCTCAGCGACGAGCAGATCAGCACGCTCGTACGGACCTACGCGGCTGCCTACCGGGAGCGCATCCACCGGCTCGCGGCGGGCGCCAAGGACGAGGAGGTGCCCTCCTTCACCCTGGACACCGCCGACGGCGCCCTCCTGGGCGCCCTGCGCGCGGCCCGCTCGCGCACCCGCTTCTCCCTGCTGGACTCGATGACGGAGATCCGCGACCACGAGCGCCGCTTCACCTCGGACGGCGGGGCGATCGAGCTGGACGCGGCCACCCGGTACAAGGTGCTGGCCGCCTTCGACGGGTACCTGGAGACCCTGCCGGAGGAGTCCCTGGTCCGCCCTGACTCCTACCGCGTCAAGGACGTGGTGGGCCGCCGGGGCGTGGGCATCGGCTCGGCGGGCCTGCCCTCGTACAACATCCTGCTGGAGGGGCACAGCGACGCCCTGGAGAACGACGTCGTGATCTACCTCAAGCAGGCGCAGACCCCGGCCGTGTCCCGGCACATCACCGACCGGGCGGTACGGGAGTACTTCCAGCACGAGGGCCACCGGACGGTGATCTCCCAGCGCGCCCTCCAGGCGCACGCCGACCCGTGGCTGGGCTGGACGGAGCTGGACGGCACCGGGCAGCTGGTCGCGGAGGTCTCCCCGTACGCGGTGGACCTGGACTGGTCGGACCTGGACGACCCGCAGGAGATCGCGGCGGTGGTCGCGGACCTGGGCCGCGCCACGGCCACGATGCACGCCTCGGCCGACGAGGCGGAGAGCGGGCAGTCCCTGGTGCCCTTCTCCACGGAGCGGGCCATCGACGCGGTGATCGCCGCGGACGAGGCGGGCTTCCCCGAGCTGCTGGTCGACTTCGCCCACGCCTACGGGGCCCGGGCCCGCGCCGACCACCAGATCTTCGTGGACCTCTTCCGCAACGGCCGGATCACGGCGTAGGCCCCGGGGCGGGAGGGGCGGCGGGTGCCGGGCCCGGCACCCGGGCCCCTCTCCCACAGGAAGTCATGGCAAACTCGCGACGATGGACATATCAGGGGTGAGGATCCGGGGGCTGCGGGCCGCGCTGTTCAGCGCGCTCGTGGTGGTGCTCTCGGCCGGCTCCCACGTGCTCATGTCCCGGGTCCCGCTGCCGCCCGCCCTGGTCGCCGGGGCCTTCGCGGGGGTCTTCCTGATCGCCTTCGCGCTGGCCGGCCGCCGCGAGCGCGGCTTCGGCCCGATCGCCGGGCTGCTGGTGCCGCTGGAGCTGGCGGCCGACACCGTCTTCACCGCCGGGCAGCGCGTCTGCTACGGCCCGGCGGGCGGGCCGGTCTCCGGGCCGCTGCACGCGATGGGCCTGGACGAGCTGTGCGGCGGGGCCCCGCTGGGCGGCCGGCTGACCGAGGTGGCCGGGCCCTCCGGGGATCCGGCGGCGCTGCTGGCCGCGCCCGGGCCGTGGACGCCCTGGCTGCTGCTGGGCGCGCACGTCGCCGTCGGGCTGACGGCCGCCGCGTGGCTGCGGCACGGCGAGCGGGCCCTGGTCCGGCTGCTGCGGGCGGTGGCCGCCTTCGCGTTCCGGCCGCTGCGGCTGGCGGCGGCCCCGGCCGGGGCCGTACCCGCACGGGCCGGGCGGACGCCGCGGCCGGTGTTCCCCGGGGCGGTGGCCCGTACCCGCTTCCCCGCGCACTCCGTGGGCCGGCGGGGGCCTCCCGTACGTGTGGTGCTCGCGAGCGCCTGAGCACGTACGGCAGTCCCCCCAGCCCTTCACCGTCCCACGGAGATCATCATGAGTGCACGCAACAGCCAGCAGAACAAGGCAGCCGCCCGCGAGCGGCTGCGCGTCGAGCGCGAACGGCAGGCGAAGAAGGACAAGGCCCGCCGCCAGCTGATCGTGGCCGGCGGGGTCGTCGCCGCCCTGGCGCTGGCCGGCGGGGTCGGCTACGCGGTCGTCCAGTTCAACGAGCCCGGCTACTGGGACAAGGCCGCCAAGGCCGCGCTCGTCAAGCCGAAGAACACCGAGGGCGAGGACGGCCTCACCGTGGTCATCGGCAAGCCCGAGGCGAAGAAGACCCTGGAGCTGTACGAGGACTCGCGCTGCCCGGCCTGCGCCGCCTTCGAGCAGTCGGTCGGCGAGCAGGTCAAGAAGGACGTGGAGGCGGGCAAGTTCAAGCTCCGGTACTTCGGCGCGACCTTCATCGACAACGGCGCCAAGGGCGAGGGTTCGAAGAACGCCCTGAGCGCGCTGGGCGCGGCGCTGAACGTGAGCCCGCAGGCCTTCCTCGACTACAAGGGCGCGCTCTACTCGAAGGCGCTGCACCCCGACGAGAGCGTCGACAGCTTCGCCAAGGACGACTACCTGCTGAAGGTCGCGGACACCGTCCCGGCGCTGAAGGGGAACGCCGAGTTCAAGAAGGCCGTCGAGGACGGTACGTACGACCGGTGGGCGATGGACATGTCGAAGGCGTTCAACAGCTCCGGGGTGACGGGCACCCCGACGCTGAAGATGGACGGCAAGAAGATCGAGACCCCCGCGACGCCGGAGGCGTTCACGGCGGCCATCGACAAGGCCCTCGCCGGCTGACGGGCCGACAGGTCCGGGCCGGGGCCGGATGATCCGGGCATACCGGCGGACCACCGCGCCAAACGGGCGGGCGAACTCCCGGAGTTCGCCCGCCCGTTGTCGTTCCGTATCTGTTCCCTGCGGCATACCGATCAGTAATATGATCGGTCGTGACCAGTCATCTCACCCCTTCGCACCCGCGCCGCCGTACGGTCGTCCTGGCCGCCGCGGCCACGGCCGCACTCGCGCCGATCGCCACCCTCGGTGCCCCGGCGGCCCACGCGGCGGGGGCCGCGCCCGCCTTCCTCCACGGCGTCGCCTCGGGCGACCCGCTGCCCGACGGGATCCTGCTCTGGACCCGCGTCACCCCGACCCCGGACGCGGTCCCCGGCTCCGGCCTGGGCCCGGCCACCGCCGTGGGGTGGGAGGTGGCCGAGGACAAGGCCTTCTCCCGCGTCGTCGCGAGCGGCTCCGTCACCGCGACCGCCGCCTCCGACCACACCGTCAAGGCGGACGTGCGCGGCCTGCGGCCGCAGACCCCGTACTGGTACCGGTTCACCGCCGGCTCCACCGTCTCCCCCGCCGGGCGCACCCTGACCGCACCGGCGGCCGGCACGACCACGCCCGGCATCCGCTTCGGCGTGGTCTCCTGCGCCAACTGGGAGTCCGGCTACTTCTCCGCGTACCGGCACCTGGCCGCCCGCACGGACCTGCACGCGGTCCTGCACCTGGGCGACTACATCTACGAGTACCAGACCGGCGGTTACCCCGAGGCGAAGTACGTCGTACGCCAGCACGAGCCGAAGAACGAGATCGTCTCGCTCTCCGACTACCGCACCCGGCACGGCACGTACAAGACGGACGCCGACCTCCAGGCCCTGCACGCGGCCCACCCGGTCGTCGCCATCTGGGACGACCACGAGTTCGCCGACAACTCCTGGTCCGACGGGGCCGGGAACCACACCCCGGGCACCGAGGGCGACTGGGCGGCCCGCGCGGCCGCCGCCAAGCAGGCGTACTTCGAGTGGATGCCCGTACGCCCCTCCATAGCGGGTACCGTCTACCGCCGGCTGCAGTTCGGCACCCTCGCCGACCTGCACCTGCTGGACCTGCGCTCCTTCCGCTCGCAGCAGGCCAAGGTCGGCAGCGGCTCGGTGGACGACCCGGAGCGCACCATCACCGGGCGGGCCCAGTTGGACTGGCTCAAGTCCGGGCTGGCGGCCTCGAACGCGACCTGGAAGCTGGTCGGCACGTCGGTGATGATCTCGCCGGTGGCCTTCGGCTCGCTGCCCGCGCACCTGCTGAAGCCGCTGGCGCACCTGCTGGGCCTGCCGGAGGGCGGCATCGCGGTCAACGTCGACCAGTGGGACGGCTACACGGACGATCGCAAGGAGCTCCTGGAGCACTTGAAGGACCGGAACATCAAGAACACGGTGTTCCTGACCGGTGACATCCACATGGCCTGGGCGAACGACGTCCCGGTGAACATGGCGACGTACCCGGGCTCGGGGACGGCGGCGACCGAGTTCGTCGTGACCTCGGTGACCTCCGACAACATCGACGACATGCTGCACGTGGCGCCGCACACCCTCTCGGTCGTGGCCGAGGGGGCCGTCAAGGCGGCGAACTGGCACGTGAAGTGGCTGGACATGGACTCCCACGGCTACGGGGTGCTGGACGTGACGGCCGAGCGCTCGCAGATGGACTACTACGTGGTCTCGGACAAGCGGCGGCAGGACGCGAGCGCCTCCTGGGCCCGCTCGTACCGCACGCTGAACGGCACCCAGCGGGTGGAGCGGGCCGACCAGCCGGTTCGCTGATACACCGTCAAATTTGCTGCGAAGAGGGGCTCCTGGTGCAGACCAGGAGCCCCGCCCGGCACACAGGCAACAAATCTTTAACCTCCGGGTACTTGCCATCTGAATGACATGCACACATAAACTTCCGGCCAGCGTGAGGAAATCCCTCACCCCCCACCACGCTTGCCGAGGAGTCAACGTGCGCGCTGTCGCCCGCATATCCCCCCTTCTCCGCCGCCGCCTCATGGGTACGGCCGTCCTGGCCTCCACCCTGGCGTTCGCGCCCCTGACCGCCCCGGCCACCCTCGCCTCGGCCGCCCCGCAGACCGGCGCGGAGGCCTGCGCCGAGGGCTCCGCCCCGGCCAACGCCCGCGTCGCCAAGCCCAAGGACAACCACGCGGCCGAGCCCAACGAGGTCTCCGAGGCCCAGGTCAAGGCCATGGACGCCGACCTGCAGAAGAAGCTCGGCCAGATGCGGCTGTCCCCGCAGCAGGTCTACGGCGTCGGCGCCGCGGCCACCGCCACGAACATTCCGGTGTACGTCCACGTCATCACCTCCGGCACCGCCGGCAAGCTGACCGCCACGGACATCAGCAACCAGATCGCCGTCCTCAACGCCGCCTACAGCGGCCAGGGCACCGGCAACGTCGACTCCGGCTTCCAGTTCACCCTGGCGGGAACCGACTACACGGACAACGCCGCCTGGTACAACGTCTCCGACGGCACCCAGGCCGAGAAGGACATGAAGAACGCCCTGCGCAAGGGCGACAAGAACGCGCTGAACATCTACACGGCCAACCTCGGCGGCGGCCTGCTCGGCTGGGCGACCTTCCCGAGCTCCTACGCCTCCCAGCCCAAGATGGACGGCGTGGTCCTCCTCAACACCTCGCTGCCCGGCGGCTCCGCCGCCAACTACAACGAGGGCGACACCGCCACCCACGAGGTCGGCCACTGGATGGGCCTCTACCACACCTTCCAGGGCGGCTGCACGGGCAGCGGCGACTCCGTCGCCGACACCCCGGCCGAGAAGAGCGCCGCCTTCGAGTGCCCGACCGGCCGCGACTCCTGCGCCAGCAAGGCCGGCGTCGACCCGATCCACAACTTCATGGACTACACGTACGACTCCTGCATGTACCAGTTCTCCGCGGGCCAGGTCTCGCGCATGAAGAGCATGTGGACGGCCTACCGCGGCTGATCCACCGGCCCTCCCCGCACCAAAGGCACTGCCCCCCGGCGCCCGGCGCCGGGGGGCAGTGCCCTTTTCCCCCTACAGCGTGTCGAGGAACGCGAGGGCGGCCTTCCAGGTCTCCTCGGCGGCCTCGGCGTCGTAGTCCTCCAGCTCCGGGTCCGTGAACAGGTGCCCCGCGCCCGGGTAGCTGTGGACCTCCACGTCCGCCCCGGCCCGCCGCATCCGCAAGTACCAGGCGGTCAGCCAGTCGTGCGTCTCGTAGGGGTCCGGGTCCGCGATGTGCAGCTGCACCGGCAGCTCGTCCGCCGACGCGTCCTCCTCCAGGTCCGCCGTGCCGTGCAGGAGCAGCAGCCCGCGCGCCTTGTCGTCGGCCAGCGCCAGGTGCTGGGCGACGGAGCCGCCGAAGGAGAAGCCGGCGTACACCAGGCCCTGGTCGGAGAAGGGCGCCGAGGCCAGCACCGCCCGCTTCAGCAGCTCGTCGCGGCCCACCTCCTCCTGGTGGGCGGAGCCCTCCTCGAACGTCGCGAACGTACGGCCCTCGAAGAGGTCCGGCACCTGGACCGTGTGCCCGGCCGCGCGCAGCCGGTCGGCCGCGGCGTGCACCGCGGGCCGCAGCCCGTACGTCGAATGGAAGAGCATGATGTTCATGCCCTCCATCGTGCCATTCGTACGGAAAGCAGGAGTCCGGGGGCGCCCCGTGGATACCGTCTCCGGCATGGAGATGGAGAGCGTCCTGCGTCCCCTCACGGTCGTCTGCGCCGCGGTGGTCCTCACCCTGGTCGCCGGCTGGCTGCTGGACCTGCTGCTGCGCCAGGCCGACGCCCGGCACGCCGAAACCCCGCTGTGGGGTCTGCTGCGCCGCTGCGGCCTGCCCTTCCGGCTCGTCCTCGGCACCGCCGTGCTCCAGGCCGCGTACCGGCCGGCGGGCGTCCTCCCCGCCCACGCGGACGCCGTGGGCCACGTGCTGACCCTGGTCCAGATCGCCTCGACCGCCTGGCTGCTCGTCGGCATCGCGACGGCGGTCGTCGAGGCGACGTACGCCCGCTACGCCGCCGTCTCCCCCGACGAGGCGCGGGTGCGCCGGGTGCGCACCCAGGTCACCCTGATCCAGCGGGTGCTCACCGCCCTGGCCGTGGTGGTCGCCGCCGCCGCGATGCTGCTGACCTTCCCGGCGATGCGCACGGTCGGCACCTCGGTGCTGGCGTCCGCCGGGGTCCTCGGGATCGTCGCGGGCATCGCCGCGCAGTCCTCCCTCGGCAATCTCTTCGCCGGACTCCAGATCGCCTTCGGGGACACCGTGCGCATCGGGGACACGGTGGTCGTGGACGAGGAGTGGGGGAAGGTCGAGGAGATCACCTTGACGTTCCTGGTGGTCCGCACGTGGGACGAGCGCCGGATCACGATGCCGGTCTCCTACTTCACCAGCAAGCCGTACGAGAACTGGTCGCGGGGCGGCGCCCAGATGACCGGCACGGTCTTCTGGCACCTGGACCACTCGGCGCCGGTCGCCCTGATGCGCGACCGGCTGGCGGAGATCCTCCCGGACATCCCCGAATGGGACGGCCGCACCGGCACCCTCGCCGTCACGGACACCACCCCGAACACCATCGTGGTCCGCGCGGTGGTCACCGCGAAGGACGCCGACGACCTGTGGACCGTGCGCTGCGCGGTCCGCGAGCAGCTGATCACCTGGCTCTCCGACCGGCACCCGTACGCCTTCCCCCGCGTCACGACCACCGAGGTCATCCCGCGGGAGGCACCCTAGGGACTGCGCAGGCTCCGGACGTCCAGGTGGCGCAGGACGCGGTCCACGATCTCCGGGTCGGCGCCCGGTTCGCTGCGCGCCGCCAGGACCTCGTGCCGGGCGGCGGACATCATCTCCCGCTGGATGCGCTGGATGTCGCGGATCCGCTCGACCCGCTTCGCGTAGGCCTCCCGCCGTTCCTCGTCCACCAGATCGGGGCTGATCCTGGCCCCGACGTCGTACGCACGCCGGTGCAGGGTCTCGACCAGGTCATCCGGGAGGTCCTCGACGTCCTCGATCTCCTTGAGCCGCTGCTTCGCCGCCTTCGCCGCGCGCAGCGCGAGGTGCCGCTCGATCTCCCGTTCCACGTCCGTGTCCGGCTCCACCCCCAGCCGCCGCACCAGCCACGGCAGGGTCAGGCCCTGGCACACCAGGGTGGCCATGATCACCGCGAACGCGATGAAGATGATCTCGTCCCGCGCCGGGAAGGCGTCGCCCGCGTCCGTACGGAGGGGCAGGGCCAGGGCCAGCGCCACCGAGGCCACCCCCCGCATCCCGGCCCACCACATCACCAGGCTCTCCCGCCAGCTCAGCGGGATCTCCTCCTGGTAGTCGCGGCGCCGGTGCAGCTTCTTCGCCAGCCAGCCCGCCGGCAGCAGCCACAGCAGCCGTACGCCGACCACCACCGCGACCACCACGGCCGCCCAGCCGGCCATGTCCCCCTCGCGGCCCTTCGCGACGCCGAAGACGTTGTGCAGCTCCAGCCCGATCAGCCCGAACGCCACCCCGGTGACGAGCGTGTCGACGATCTCCCAGAACGTGTGCCCGGCGAGGCGGCCCAGCACGTCGTCGGCGTCGCCCGCGTACTCGGCGAGGAACAGGGCCGTCGTCAGCACGGCCAGCACGCCCGAGCCCTGGAACTCCTCCGCCGCCACGTACGCGACGAACGGCACGAGCAGCGTCAGGCCGATCTTCAGGGTGGCGTCCCCGAGCCCGCCCATCAGCCGGTTCGTGGCCCAGCCCAGCGCCAGCCCGACGGCGACCGCCACCACGGCGGACAGGACGAACTCCCCGAGCGCGTCCGGCCACGAGAAAGTGCCGCTCACGACGGCGGCCACCGCCACGTGGTAGAGCACGATGGCGGTGACGTCGTTGAACAGGCCCTCGCCCTCCAGGATCGACACCATCCGGCGCGGCAGCCCGAGCGCCCCGGCCACGGCGGTGGCGGCGACCGGGTCCGGCGGCGCGACCAGCGCGCCGAGCGCGACGGCGGCGGCCAGCGGCAGTCCGGGCACGACGGCGTAGGCGACGCCGGCCACGGCGGCGGTCGTCACGAACACCAGGGCCACGGCCAGCAGCAGGATCGGCCGGACGTTCGCGGCGAACTGCCGCCAGGAGGTGCGCTGCGCGGAGGCGTACAGCAGCGGCGGCAGCACCAGCGGGAGGATGTACTCGGGCGGGATGTCGACGTTGGGGACGGCCGGCACCAGCGCCAGCACGACTCCCCCGATGGTCATGAGGACGGGCGCGGGCAGCCCGAGCCGGTCCCCGAGCGGTACGGTGACGACGGCCCCGAGCAGCAGTACGAAGAGCAGAGCGAGCTGATCCACTCCCCCACCCTGCCGTATCCGCCGGTGCTCCGCCCTCAGGCGCGGTCGCCGCCGCGCGGCGGCCGGACGGAGCCACTCCCCGCCCTGCCTCCGCCCGTTCCCCGGAACTCCGCCCCCAACCGTCCCCCGCGCCTCAACCGCGCCGCCGAGGCGGGATCTCCCGCGCGGCGGGACAACGCGCACCGACCGGCACCCGCGCGAACCGGCCCCCGGTCGGGAAGGTGCCGGCTACGGCAGCCGGCGCCGCATCGACCGGTGCGGGATGCCGGCGTCCTCGAACTCCGGCCCGTACGCCTCGTACCCCAGCCGCTCGTAGAAGCCCAGCGCGTGGGTCTGCGCCCCGAGGTGCACCGCGGCCAGCCCCAGCCGCCCGGCCTCCGCCTCGATCGCGCGCACCAGCGCCACTCCGACGCCCAGCCCGCGCGCGGACTTGCGTACGGCCAGCCGGCCCAGGGAGCCGACCTCCGGGGAGCCCGTCTTGCCCAGGGCCTCGGGCCCGTGCAGCAGCCGGCCGGTGCCCAGCGGCTCGCCGTCCGGGCCGGCGGCCAGGACGTGCACCGCGACCGCGTCGTACGCGTCGTACTCGATGGACTCCGGTACCGACTGCTCGACCACGAAGACCTCGGTCCGCACAGCGTTGCACGCCGCCCGGTCGGCCTCGGACTCCGCGACCCTCACCGAGACCGGAGCGGGCGGGAGCGAGGTCACTGGCTCTCGGCCCGGATCACGTCCAGGGCGTGCTGGAGGTCCGCCGGGTAGCCGCTCTCGAACTCCACCCACTGGCCGTCGGCCGGGTGCTCGAAGCCGAGCCGCACCGCGTGCAGCCACTGCCGGGTCAGCCCCAGCCGCTTGGCGACGGTCGGGTCCGCCCCGTACGTCAGGTCGCCGACACAGGGGTGGCGGTGCGCGGACATGTGCACGCGGATCTGGTGCGTGCGCCCCGTCTCCAGCTTGATGTCCAGCAGCGAGGCTGCGCGGAAGGCCTCGATGAGGTCGTAGTGGGTGACGGAGGCCTTGCCGTCCTGGGTCACCGCCCACTTGTAGTCGGCGTTCGGGTGGCGCCCGATCGGCGCGTCGATCGTGCCGCTCATCGGATCCGGGTGGCCCTGCACCAGCGCGTGGTAGCGCTTGTCCACGACGCGCTCGCGGAACTGGTTCTTCAGGGAGGTGTACGCGCGCTCGGACTTGGCCACGGCCATCAGGCCGGAGGTGCCGACGTCGAGGCGGTGCACGACGCCCTGGCGCTCGGAGGCGCCGGAGGTCGAGATCCGGTAGCCGGCGGCGGCGAGGCCGCCGATCACGGTGGTGCCGGTCCAGCCGGGGCTGGGGTGGGCGGCGACGCCGACCGGCTTCATGACGACCACGATGTCGTCGTCGTCGTGGACGATCTCCATGCCGGGCACGGGCTCGGCCACGAGCTCGACGGGCCGCGGCGGGGCGGGCATCTCCACCTCGAGCCAGGCGCCGCCGTGGACGCGCTCGGACTTGCCGACGACACTGCCGTCGACCGAGACCTTCCCCTCCGCCGCCAGCTCGGCCGCCTTCGTCCGGGAAAAACCGAACATACGGGCGATCGCGGCGTCGACACGCTCGCCTTCGAGGCCATCGGGAACGGGCAGGGTGCGGATCTCGGGAATCGTACTCACCTGTCGAGTATGCAGGACTCGGCAGCGGAGCTTTCCCGCGCGAGCTCCGCGATCAGTCCTTGTGGACGGTGCCGTCCGGGTCCAGCCCCTTGAACGACAGCAGGACGATCAGGATCCCGCCGCACACGATCGCCGAGTCCGCGAGGTTGAAGACCGCGAAGTGGGCCGGCGCGATGAAGTCGACGACCGCACCGCGGAACACGCCCGGCGAGCGGAAGATCCGGTCGGTGAGGTTGCCCAGCGCACCGCCCAGCAGCAGGCCGAGGGCGATCGCCCACGGCAGGCTGTACAGCTTGCGCGCCAGCCGGACGATCACCACGATCACGGTCGCCGCGATGCCGGTGAAGATGATCGTGAAGGCCTCGCCGAAGCCGAACGCGGCGCCGGGGTTGCGGATGGCGGAGAACTTCAGCAGGTCACCGATGATCTCGATCGGCGGCTGGTGTTCCAGTTTGGCCACCACCAGCATCTTGCTGCCGAGGTCGAGCAGGTACGCGAGCACCGCCACGACCAGCAGCGCCGCGATCCGCCGGCGCCCCCGGGGCGCGGCGGGCTCCGACTGCGGCTCGGCGTCGTCCCCGACTTCCGGCATACCGATGGTGCGCTCCGCCTCTGCCACGTGAGTCCCTCGAACTAGCTCGAACCAGGTACGGGTAACTGGATCCCGACGAGACACGAGAGTACGTCAGTGCGCGTAGGTCCTGCCTAGTGCCTTCGCTCCTGCTTCTGCTTGCAGTCCACGCACAGCGTCGCCCGCGGGAAGGCCTGCATGCGCGCCTTTCCGATGGGCCGGCCGCAGTTCTCGCAGAGTCCGTAGGTGCCCGCCTCCAGCCGCTCCAGGGCCCGCTCGGTCTGCTCCAGCATCGAGGTGGCGTTGGCGGCGAGCGCCAGCTCCGACTCCCGGGTGATGTTCTTGGTCCCGGTGTCGGCCTGGTCGTCGCCGGCGCCGTCGCCGGAGTCGCGCATCAGGCCGGAGATGGCCACCTCGGAGGCGTCCAGCTCGGCGCGCAGCCGCAGCACCTCGCTCTCCAGCTCAGCGCGCGCCTCACCGACCTCCTCGGGGGTCCAGGGGTCCTCGCCCGCCCGTACGGCGAGCTCGCCGGGAGCGGCCGCGGCCGGGGCGGCCTTCACCTTGGGGAGCCCGCTGGTGGCGGTCCCGGCCGTCTTCCTGGCCGTACCCGCAGTCTTCTTGGCTACCACTTTCCGAGCTCCCGTCTTCCGCGCGGCCGGGGCCGCCCCCTCGGACCCGGCCGATTTGGCCGCGGCCTTGCTCGTGCGCTCGGCTACCGCCGTACGGGCCGCACCGATCCCGGCCGAAGCCGTCTCGGCCGACGCCGCCTTGCCGGTGACCTGCCTGTCCGAAGCCGCCTCGGCGATGGCCTGCTTGGCCTTCGCCGGCACGGCGGTGGCCTTGTCGGCCTTCGCCGGCTTGGTCATGGCCTTGTCGGCCCGGGCCGGCTTCGCGCTGGCCTTGTCGGCCAAGGCCGACTCGGCCGAAGCCTTGTCGACCGGAGCCGTCTTGGTCGAAGCCTTCTGGGCAGCGGTCTTCTTGACCGCAGCCTCCTTGGTAGGCGGCGCTTGCTTCTTCTCGGCCACGACCTTCTTGGCCGGGGCCTTCTTCGCCGCCGCTTCCGGGGCCGGAGCCCGTTCGGCCGCGGCCTTTTTGGCCGAGGCCCGCTTGGCCGGAGCCTCCTTGCCGCCGGCTGCACTCACCCCGGCCCCCTTGGCCGGAGCCTTGGCAGCAGCCTTCGTGCCGGAGGCCTTCTTCTCCGCGGGCTCCTTGCCCGCCGCTTTCGCGGCAGAAGCCTTCTTCCCCGCGACCTCCTCGGCCGGAACCCGTTTGGTCGTGGCCTTCACGGCCTCGGCCTTGGCCGGAGACGCCCGCTTGGCCGGGGCCTTGGCGGCCGTAGCCCGGTCGGCGGCAGTCGTGCGGGACGGAGCCTTCTTCGCCGAGGCGGTCCCGGCCGAGGCCGTTCTGGCCGGGGCCGGTTTCGTACGGCCGGGACGGGCCGGAGCGGCCGCCGGAGGCGACGGCGTGGAGCCTGGCACAGCAGCCACCTCCCGTGTCACCGTCTTCTTCGCCACCATGCCCGCGGCCCCTTTTCACATACTGTGATCTTGTTCGCAGATCGTGCCGGAACGATAAATCGCCTCCGACCCCACGGCAACGGGGCACGCGTCCCTCAAGGTCAACCTGCATCCGTTGTGCCCAGCGGGAGGCCCCGTAATCCGCCGCACCGGCCCCGGTGGAGCCCGGACCGGCCCGTCAGCCCATCCGGGTCATCCCGCCACCCGCCCCGCGCCGCGCCCCCGGCCCCCGCAAAACCGGTCTGCCGACCCGCCCCCCGGCCCGTACACTGGGCGCAGCGAAAGGCATGGATGGGGACGAGTAGCGTCGGACGCAGCCAGGAGCGACCCGGGGACGGTGAGAGCCCGGGGGCGAGCGCGACGTGAAGGATCACCCCGGAGCCGCCGGAAGAAAGCCCGCACGGACCCCCGTACGGCGAGTAGAACCGGCTTCGCACCCCAATGAGGGGGCCGCCGGACCTGTCCGGAGGCCAAGGAGGGTGGTACCGCGGGAGCAGCAGACGGCTCTCGTCCCTCCGGACGGAAGTGACACACCGCCGGAGGAAGAGTTCAGCCTCATGACCACACCGCCGCAGTACCGCCCGGTACCCGCCCAGGTCGACCTGCCCGCCCTCGAGCACGCCGTCCTCGACTTCTGGCGCGAGAACAAGACCTTCGCCAAGACGCTCGAGCAGTCCGAGGGCCGCCCCGAGTGGGTCTTCTACGAGGGCCCGCCCACCGCGAACGGCATGCCCGGCGCGCACCACATCGAGGCCCGCGTCTTCAAGGACGTCTTCCCCCGCTTCCGCACCATGCGCGGCTACCACGTGGCCCGCAAGGCCGGCTGGGACTGCCACGGCCTGCCCGTCGAGCTGGCCGTCGAGAAGGAGCTCGGCTTCAGCGGCAAGCAGGACATCGAGGCGTACGGCATCGCCGAGTTCAACGCCAAGTGCCGCGAGTCCGTGACCCGTCACACCGACGCGTTCGCCGAGCTCACGACCCGCATGGGCTACTGGGTCGACCTGGACGACGCGTACCGGACCATGGACCCCGAGTACGTCGAGTCCGTGTGGTGGTCGCTGAAGGAGATCTTCAACAAGGGCCTGCTCACCCAGGACCACCGGGTGGCCCCCTGGTGCCCGCGCTGCGGCACCGGCCTCTCGGACCACGAGCTGGCACAGGGCTACGAGACGGTCGTCGACCCCTCCGTCTACGTCCGCTTCCCGCTGACCTCCGGCCCGCTCGCCGGCGAGGCGGCGCTGGTCGTGTGGACCACCACCCCCTGGACCCTGGTCTCCAACACGGCGGTCGCCGCGCACCCGGACGTCACGTACGTGGTCGCCACCAACGGCGAGGAGAAGCTGGTCGTCGCCCAGCCGCTGCTGGAGAAGGCGCTCGGCGAGGGCTGGGAGGCCACCGGCCTGACCTTCACCGGCAAGGACATGGAGCGCTGGACGTACGAGCGCCCGTTCGCCCTCGTGGAGTTCCCGGAGCCGGCCCACTACGTCGTCAACGCCGAGTACGTGACGACCGAGGACGGCACCGGCCTCGTCCACCAGGCCCCCGCCTTCGGCGCCGACGACCTCGCGGTCTGCCGCTCGTACGGCATGCCGGTCGTGAACCCGGTCCGGGCCGACGGCACCTTCGAGGAGGACGTCCCGCTGGTCGGCGGCGTGTTCTTCAAGAAGGCCGACGAGCGCCTGACCGCCGACCTCGACGCGCGCGGCCTGCTCTTCAAGCACATCGCCTACGAGCACAGCTACCCGCACTGCTGGCGCTGCCACACCGCCCTGCTCTACTACGCGCAGCCGTCCTGGTACGTCCGCACCACCGCCGTCAAGGACGCGATGCTGCGGGAGAACGAGAAGACCAACTGGTTCCCGGAGTCGGTCAAGCAGGGCCGCTTCGGCGACTGGCTGAACAACAACATCGACTGGGCGCTCTCCCGCAACCGCTACTGGGGCACCCCGCTGCCGATCTGGCGCTGCGAGGAGAACCACCTCACCTGCGTCGGCTCCCGCGCCGAGCTGAGCGAGCTGTCCGGGCAGGACCACTCCGCCCTGGACCCGCACCGCCCGTACATCGACGACGTGACCTTCACCTGCACCGCCGAGGGCTGCTCCCTCGAAGCGGTCCGCGTGCCCGAGGTGATCGACGCCTGGTACGACTCGGGCTCGATGCCGTTCGCGCAGTGGGGCTACCCGTACAAGAACAAGGAGATCTTCGAGAAGCGCTACCCGGCGCAGTTCATCTCGGAGGCCATCGACCAGACGCGCGGGTGGTTCTACACCCTCATGGCGGTCGGCACGCTCGTCTTCGACAAGTCCTCGTACGAGAACGTGGTCTGCCTCGGCCACATCCTCGCCGAGGACGGCCGCAAGATGTCCAAGCACCTGGGCAACATCCTCCAGCCGATCCCGCTCATGGACCAGCACGGCGCCGACGCCGTCCGCTGGTTCATGGCGGCGGGCGGTTCCCCGTGGGCGGCGCGGCGCGTCGGCCACGGCACGATCCAGGAGGTCGTCCGCAAGACGCTCCTCACGTACTGGAACACGGTCGCCTTCCAGGCCCTGTACGCCCGTACGTCGCAGTGGGCCCCGTCCGCCGCCGACCCGGCGCCGGCGGACCGCACGGTGCTGGACCGCTGGCTGCTGTCCGAGCTGCACACCCTGGTGGCCGAGGTCACGGACGCCATGGAGGCGTACGACACCCAGCGCGCCGGCAAGCTGCTGTCCGCGTTCGTGGACGACCTGTCGAACTGGTACGTGCGCCGCTCGCGCCGCCGGTTCTGGCAGGGCGACAAGGCGGCCCTGCGCACGCTGCACGACGTGGTGGAGACGGTCACCCGTCTCATGGCCCCCCTGACCCCCTTCATCACGGAGCGGGTCTGGCAGGACATGATCGTCCCGGTCACCCCGGACGCGCCGGAGTCGGTGCACCTCTCCACCTGGCCGGTGGCCGACACCTCGGCGATCGACGCGACCCTCTCGCAGCAGATGCTGCTGGTCCGCCGCCTCGTGGAGCTGGGCCGCGCCACGCGTGCCGAGTCGGGTGTGAAGACCCGCCAGCCGCTCTCCCGGGCCCTGGTCGGTGCCGCGGGCTTCGACGCCCTGTCCGCCGAGCTCCAGGCGCAGATCACGGAGGAGCTGAACGTCTCCTCCCTGGCCTCCCTGTCCGAGGTCGGCGGGTCGCTGGTGGACACCACGGCCAAGGCCAACTTCCGGGCGCTGGGCAAGCGCTTCGGCAAGGGCGTGCAGGACGTCGCGAAGGCCGTGGCCGCGGCCGACGCGGCGGCGCTGTCGCTGGCGCTGCGCTCGGGCGAGGCCGCCGTGGAGGTGAACGGCGAGACGGTCGCCCTCACCCCGGAGGAGGTCATCATCACGGAGACCCCGCGCGAGGGCTGGTCGGTGGCCTCGGACTCCGGTGCGACGGTCGCCCTGGACCTGGAGATCACCCCGGAGCTGCGGCTGGCGGGCCTCGCGCGTGACGCGATCCGCCTGATCCAGGAGGCCCGGAAGAACTCCGGCCTCGACGTCGCGGACCGCATCGCCCTGCGCTGGTCCTCCACGTCACCGGAGGTCGAGACGGCCCTGACGGACCACGCGGCCCTGATCGCGGACGAGGTCCTGGCGACGGACTTCGCGGCCGGCGAGGCCGACGCGGCGTACGGCGACCCCTTCACGGACGAGTCCCTGTCCCTGACGTTCCGCCTCCGCAAGGCGTAACCGTCCCGACCGGTGGCCCGGCCCTTCCCCTCCGGGGGGGCCGGGCCACTGCCGTCTGCAGGCCCCTCCCCGCGCCTCGAACACCGGCGGGGCCGGATCTTCCAGCCCCGTCGGCGTTTGAGGCGCGGGGGCGGGGCGGAGCCGAATCCAGCCCC